>CAYMVC010000017.1:0-13158 GCA_964393755.1 uncultured Eubacteriaceae bacterium
CTAAATATAACAGCTAATGACCTAGACTTTTTGCTTTAAATTGTAAACTCGACTGCCAAATAATATTTATCAAAATCCCCTGTACCCCTAAAATCCAGTATATCCTTTATTATTCTATACTCACCTCCATCTAAATTTCCATAAAGCCAGTCCCAATCTACCACCAATTCCCTATTGTCCCCTGGAAATAATTCATAGCCGATATCGTTAAAACCGTAATTGCCATTTATAGTGACAGGGACTTCATACCAGCTCTTATTAATTTTTTCCTCTAATATAAAGAATTCACCATAAGTACATTGCTTATCAGAATCATTTTTAAATACTAGTGTGATTCCGCTAGAAGATATAGTACCATCCTTTCCATTCATAGTAACACCAGCCAATTTATTCACATCTTTATATATGGTAGGTTGTAAATCCCCTATATCCTTAGATTGGTTAGAATTGTCTATATTTTCTTTTTCTTTGATAGATTTAGCATTATTATAAGCCACGCAGCCAGATAATAAAGTTAAACATAGGACAATAACAAGAATTAAATATAAATATCTTTTCATAGAACCACCCCTCTAATAATTAGACGTGAATAAAATAAAAAGGTTCCCTTGTTAACAACTGTTAGGATTACTAAATAAATAATACCCTTTTATAGACATTTCTAAGCAAGAGACTTCAATAAATTATTTTTACCACTATTCTTCTAATTATATGTGACCTTATTGTGGTAAAATCTACTTAAGATTATTCGTACTATATTAAATATATAAGCCAATAAGGGAATTAGAAATTTGGAGGCAGAAAGTATGACTATTTATTTTGATAATGGGGCAACATCCTTTCCAAAACCAGAGTTAGTATATGGGGAAATAGAAAAGACCATGAGAAATTCTTCCAATCCCGGCAGATCAGGTCATAAGATGGCATTGGAATCAAGTAGAATTATTTATAGAACCAGGGAATTATTAGCCCATTTATTTTCTATTAATGATCCACTAAATATTGTATTTACCCAAAATTGTACCGATTCACTCAATCTAGGGATAAAGGGAATTCTAAAAAAAGGGGACCATGCCATAACCACCAGTATGGAACATAATTCGGTAATTCGTCCTTTAAAGACACTGGAGGACAGGGGAATTATTGAACTTACGATTGTGGAGGGTAATAAGATGGGAATGGTATCCTGTGAGGATATAGAAGAAGCCATAAGGCCTAACACTAAAATGATTATTACCATCCATAGCTCTAATGTGGTAGGAACCCTATTACCTATATCAAAAATAGGGGACCTTGCTAGAAAGCATAAGATAATTTATATGGTGGATGCCGCCCAAAGTGCAGGTATCTATGATATAAATGTGGAAAGGACCAATATAGATTTATTAGCCTTTCCCGGCCATAAGGGCCTGTTAGGTCCCCAAGGGACAGGGGGGCTATATATTAGAAAAGGTCTAGTCCTAGAAACCCAGAGGGAAGGGGGAACAGGAAGTCAATCAGAACTCCTTAGCCAACCCCATATAATGCCGGACAGATATGAAGGTGGTACCCTTAACACCATGGGTATTGCCGGTTTAGGAGCAGGTGTAAAGTTTATCTTAGAAGAGGGTCTAGACAATATCAGGAAACAAGGAGAAAACCTTAGCCAATATTTAATAGATGGTCTTTCTAAGATAGACAATGTAATAATATATGGGACCAAGGATGTAAATACCCAGGTCCCAGTAGTATCTATTAATATAGGTGAGGCTGATCCATCAGAAATCAGCTTTATACTAGATAATACCTATGATATTGCCTGCCGATCAGGTCTACACTGTGCGCCCCTAGCCCATAAGACTATAGGGACCTTCGACCGGGGCACTATTAGGTTTTCTATGGGCTACTTTAATACCATGGAAGAGGCGGATAGGGTAATCAAGGCTGTAGAAGAAATTAGTAAATGGGTTGGATAATATAATTCATATATTTTAAGTGTTCCATAGGGGAAGAGGGTGAACTAAACCCACAAGAATAAATTAAAACAATTCTCCGGTTGGAAAGTTTGAAGAAGAATTACCATCCATAAAAAAATAAGGCTGGAAACTCGCTACGCTCAAACAGTCCAGCCTTAACGATTTTTTTACTTAGTGGATTCTTCTAACAAACTTCCAAAGTCGAATCTTATTTAATTTAATTCTCTTGCAGTAGTTTCCCCACAGAATCTCTATAAATAAATTTACCAAGTGACGACTTGGCATCTGATGGTTATAATACCCAATGAATGAAGACATAAATTCGTTAAAAGCTTGGGCTGTCTGAACGAAGTGAGTTCCCAAGCTTTAGAATTTATCATCTGAATGAATTGCTGGTGTTATCCATCAATGCCATCGGAGGAACGGGTAATTTTATGATAGAAATTAGTTCGCCTTATTTATCAAATGTACACCAATGTATTATCAGGTAATCAAGCCAATTAAATGCAAGGATAGCCTATTTTGTCTATCCTTATTTTTAATTAAGAAAGTTGTAAGAATTATAGTAATATTATTGTAAGTTTATAGGTCTACACTACAAATAAGGGTGAAAGGAATGAAGAGAATGGAAAAGGCAAAGATTTTAGTGGTGGATGATGATAGGGAAATAGCAGGTGCCCTGGAGAAATTATTAGGCCTTGAGGGCTATGAGGTAGTAAAGGCATATAACGGGATGGAGGCTCTTGATGCTCTAATCTCCAATAGCATGCAGCTTATCCTGTTAGATATTATGATGCCCAAGTTAGACGGACTATCTACCACCATGAAAATTCGGGAGGATAAAAACATTCCTATTATTATTTTATCTGCCAAGTCCGAGGACAGTGATAAGATTCTAGGACTCTCCATGGGTGCAGATGACTATATCACCAAGCCATTTAATCCCCAGGAATTATTAGCAAGGGTTAAAAGCCAACTAAGGAGATATATGTTTTTGGGAGATGTGGCCAGTATTAAAAGATCCTCTCAAATTCTTGTAGGAGGCCTATGCTTGGATAAAGAGACTAAGGAGTTTAAGGCAGATGGGGAAGTTATTCGGCTAACACCTACAGAGTTTAAAATCATGGAATTTTTAATGGATAATGCAGGGATGGTATTTTCCGCAGAACAAATATATGAAAAGGTATGGAGGGAGCCGGCCTATTCAGTTGAAAACACAGTCATGGTCCACATCCGGCGGATTCGAGAAAAAATTGAGGTCATTCCTAAAGAACCTAAATACTTAAAGGTGGTGTGGGGTATTGGATACAAGATTGAGAAATATTAGTAGAAATAAGATAAGCAAGACTTTGGCATTTGCTATTATGGTAGTTCTTATTACAGCAATAGTTTTACAGGGACAATATATATTCCTTTCAGAATTAAACCCTGAAGCTTTAATTATCAAGGAATATAAGCACAGTGATGAATTTCAAAGAGAGGTAAGAGGAGCCATTTTTCAAACTAGGGATCTCTTAGAATATTCTGAAGAAGATGTAGAAGATATTTTGCAGAAAAAGGTAGAATATTATTACTATATTTCAGATGGTAAGGATAGGACCTATAGCAATGTTGAAAATTCCAATAAAGCATTTTTTCAACAATATAAAAATGCATTCTATGGTCTGGAAAAAGGTAGGTGGGAAGTAGGGGAAAATACTATCCTAAGGAAGGAATACTTTTATTACGATATCGAGGATAAAAATGAAGCTATCCTATATATTGCTTTCTCCGATGAATTTATGGAAGAAGGTCAGACTGGTTGGGAAAGTCAAAGGGGAAAGTTGGTGCCTTTAGCAGGTGGACTGCTATTCAGTACCATATTTACCATAATACTTATGATCTATTTATTTATTGTTACAGGGAGAAAACCTGAAGATAGTGGGCTGTATTTAGGGCCCTTAGATACCATATATTCTGATATATGGGCTATAGCCTTGATATTTATAGGAATAGGATGGTTTGAGGTTGTGATAGATATGATCTCCTATAACTATATATGGGGAATCAGGTCTCGACAAATATATTATATGGTCTTAACAGGGATATTAACGGCTATTGCTGCTGTGGCATTTATATTTATACTATTGTCATTGGCAAGGAAGATTAAGGCAAAGAAACTGATAAAGCATAGTTTAATATATAAAATCTTCTATGGACTTTACGACTTTGGCAGAAGTTGGTTTGATGGAAGGAAATTTGAGAAATATCCCCTTACAAAATCTCTATTTTATAGGCAGATGATATTTATTGGCATTAGTGGGATTTTAGCATTTCTGACCTTTGTATTATTTCTTTCATATTATGCTTATTATAGTTTTCCATGGTTTCTTTTACCACCTCTTATAGAAGCTTTTATAGTCTATTGGTATATTAAGGGCAATAATAAAACCTTTGTTGATATTAATAAGGGCTTTAATGAGAGTTTAGAGGAACAAATGAAGGCTGAAAGGATGAAAATTAATCTAATTACCAATGTGTCCCATGATTTAAAAACCCCCCTCACCTCTATTATCTCCTATGTGGATTTACTATCCAAGGAAGAAGACCTATCAGACTCAGCACAGGATTATATAAAAATTTTGTCAGATAAGTCCAATAGGCTAAAACAAATTGTGGCAGACCTTTTTGACTTAGCTAAAAGCACCAGTGGAAACATTCATTTAGATTTAGAAACTCTAGATATGAAAAAACTTATAGAACAAACCCTAGGGGATATGGAAGATGAGATAGAAAAATCCCAACTTCAGATAAGAACAAGCATTCCTAAGGAGCCTTTAAATGTCTTATCTGATGGGAACAAACTATATAGGGTTTTTCAAAATGTCTTGGACAATGCTCTAAAGTATTCCCTTAAAGGTACGAGAATTTTCATAGACTTAAAGGAAGCTGATGGAAGGGCAATTGCAACAATCAAAAACATCGCCGGTTATGAAATGAACTTTAATTCTGAAGATATCCTCCAAAGATTTAACCGGGGGGATGAGTCCCGTACTACTGAAGGAAGCGGATTAGGATTATCCATTGCTGAGAGTTTTACCCATATAAGCGGGGGCAGTTTTTGTGTAGAAGTAGACGGGGACCTATTTAAAGTCATTATTAGTTACCCCTTGGTCTAGTGGTATAAGATTGGCCCATTATAATTAATTATAAAGTTTAATGAAGTGATATTAGCTGGGACTTCGTCTATATAATTAGACGATAAAATCATTAAACATTTAAAGGAGGCATATTGTGAATGTATTGATATTGACAGGGAGATTTGGGATGGGCCATTATTCAGCAGCCCATTCCATAAAGGAAGAGATTATCAAACAAGGTGATAATATCAATGTGGAGGTTATTGACATTGTAGATTATATGCTGCCAAAATTAAATACAATAATATACTCTAGTTTTGATATATTAGTTAAAAGGGCCAATAGAATATATAATTATTTCTATAATCACACTATGGATTCAAATTATAATACATCAATACCCCTAGTTAATAAATTTGTATTGAAAATAGAAAACCTTATTAGTAAAACCAAACCAGATATAGTTATATCTACACTACCCCTTTGCTCTAGGATTATGTCGGAATATAAAAGAAAGCACAATAATAGTATACCCCTGGTAACCTGTATTACTGATGTAAGCATTCACAATGAATGGATAAGCCCCCATACTAATCTGTATATGGTGGCAACAAAAAGGGTTAAGGCTAATTTAATAAAAAATGGGGTTGAGCCTAAGGACATAATAATTGCCGGGATACCGGTGAAGGCCCAATTTAAAGATAGACAGGGTAAAAGGGCTAGATATTATAAAAAGGAAAAGACCTTATTGGTTATGGGTGGCGGCCTGGGGATTATACCGCTTGAAAAGGACTTTTATTATAAACTCAGTAAAATAACTAATTTGAAGGTAGTTGTGATTACGGGTAATAATAAAAAGGAATATGCTAAACTTTCAAATAAATATGACAATATAAAAGTCATAGGATATACAAATAAGGTACATGAATATATGGCCAGTGCGGATTTAATCATAACAAAGGCCGGGGGCATTACCACCTTTGAGTCCATCTATTCCAACCTTCCCCTTATCATACTTTCCCCATTTTTGGAACAGGAGAGGAATAACGCATATTTTATCGAGCAAAACTATATCGGGGAAATAGCCTGGGATAAATCAGCGGATATAGCAAGCAAAGTATTAAGCCTAATTAGTGATGATGAGAAACTTATTACAATGCAAGATAATATGGATAGGATTATATCTGATATTAATGATATATCTTTCCTGGATATAATGGAAAGATTTAATAAGGCAGTATAATAATCATAGTAGAACCTATGAGGCTCTGAAAAGAATTATTGAAGTATTAGAGTATGTGATTCCTTTTTAGAAAAGGGATTTAATTTTATAACTATGGAGAATTTAAATGGACACTAGACTATACAAATCCTCAGGGAAGAAAATTAACAAACAATTGCTTTATATTGTTGTATTATTATTTCTCACCTATATCACCTTTCATATTTTATTAAAGGATATTAATTTTGAAGAATTATATTATATAATTAAAAGACTTGATATAACCATGTGTATTTTAGGATTATTATCTATCTTTGTATTTATATCTTGTGAGGCCTTAGTCTTTAAAACAATATTATCCATATTGAATGAAAAACTTAGCTTTTTACAAACCCTAAAGTATTCTATCATAGGGTTTTATTTTAGCTCAATTACCCCTTCCGCATCCGGAGGTCAGCCTATGCAATTATACTATATGAAGAAGGATAGTATAAGCATTTCCAGAGGAACCTTGACTGTCTTCATTACTTTAATTACCTATCAAATTATAATGATAGCCTATGCATCAGTCTCTATTATGTTAAATCTTCCATTTATCTTGGGAGGAGGCCCAGTAATTTATCCCCTAATTATATTTGGATTTGTGGCTAATATTATTGTAACGGGCTTTATTTTACTGTCCATGTTTTCATCCGGTTTAATATTAAGTTTGTCAAATCCTATTATTAGGCTATTATATAAAGTAAGGATTATTAAAGAGATGGAAAAGGTCCAAGAGCATACTCAAAATCAAATAAATCAATATAAAGAAGGTGCATTGATAATACGTAATAATCCTAAGTCTATTCTTTTTATCTTGTTTATTACTTTTATCCAGCATACTTCCATGTATTGTATTACCTATTTTGTATATAGGGCCCTGGGATTAAACGGTATATCCATGTGGAATATCCTTGGATTACAGGCTGTTGCATACATAGCATCAAGTTCCATACCATTACCCGGCTCGGTGGGGGTTTCAGAAACAGCATCCTTGTTAATTCTTAAAAATATATTTCCCATGAACCTTTTGCCGTCTGCCGTATTAATTATTAGAGTTATTAGTTTTTATATTATGATTATAATAACCGGATTATTTTCTATGGTTATAGGATACAATACCACCCATATCTAAATAAACATTAATAAATTATTATGGAGAAAATACATTGAAAAAATTCGATAGGGTTTTTAAACATTATGATGGATTTATAAAGCTTTTTAATTTTAATAAGATGGAGGAAATAAAGGATGTCATAGAACTACAGGGAGATGAGCTAGTTTTAGATATCGGCGGGGGTACGGGAAAACTGGCTGATTATATAAGCAAGGATTGTAAGGCTGTATATGTTCTGGATGAAAGTAAGGGAATGCTTTCAAAGGTGAAGGCAAATTCAAAAGTGGTTCCCATACTAGGAGATGGGTTGGATACAGGATTGGCCGGCAATAGTATAGATGTGGTTATTATGTCCGATGTATTACACCATATAAAAAATCAGAAAGGGCTTATTGGGGAAATATACAGGATACTTAGAGATGGTGGCAAACTAATTATATTGGATTTAGAGAAAAAACACCTGGGAATAAGGATATTAAGGATTTTTGAAAATATTCTCTTTGGAAGACTATATTTTAGGACCAGTCAAGAGGTAAAAGACCTTATTAAAGATTGGTTTACCATTACTGAATTTATAGATAAAAAATATTATTTTATTATCAAAGGGGAAAAGAATGCTTAAAAAAGCAGGATTTTATATGAAATTAGGCTGTAAATTCATTAAAAAAGATGTTATAAATAAAGAAGACTATAGAAAGGAATATAATAAGGTTTCGGCAACCTATATTAATTGGCTTAATGAGATAGGCCAATTTACAGACCGGCTAATTAATTCTAACTACATACCCAAAGAGAAAAGAATTAAGGTGTTGGATTTTGCCTGTGGTACAGGATATATCAGTAAAAACCTGTTAAAAAACAATATAGACTGCGAAATAACAGGAGTGGATTATTCAGATAAAATGCTGGAGGAATTAAGGAAGCTAAAGGACTCTAGGCTAAAGGTGGTTCATTCTGATGGTATTGAATTTTTAAAGAATACAGAGGAAAAGTTTGATGTAATATACATTGGATGGGCTCTTCCATACTTTAATCATAGGGAATTACTGAAACTTTTCAGGAGGGTTTTAAATACCAAAGGGATAGTGAAAATTATAACCAATGTCCAGGGAACCCTGGCTGATATAGAAGAAATATTTGTAAAGGTAATGTATAAAAACCAAGGACAAATCATAAAGCCCATGGATATAAGGTTTAACTTACCAAAGGGTCAAGAAGGATTAATAAAGTGGTTTAGTCAATATGGATTTGATGAGTTAGAAGTGGAAGATGGAGAGGTCATAGTAAGATTTGATGAAGCTGAAGACCTTTTAAAATGGTTAAATGAAACAGGTGCTATAGCTGGAACAGCCTGTATTTTCAAGGATTATGATACAATAAAGGAAGACTTGATTCAGGAAATTAGAAAGACAAAACATAATAAGGGTAAATATGAAATAAACCATAGGTTTACCTACGGAAGCTTTAAGCTGAGATAGACACAGGGGGGATAGAATTGAATATAAATAAACTTGGTATCCTAACAAAAATGACCTTTGATAAGGATGTGGTTGGATCCTTATTCAAAATGTACAATATTTTAAAGGAAGACAGGAATTTTAATATATATAAATATGTGAAATTGATCTCCAGTATGACAAAGGGTGAGAAAATAATATCCTTTGAGGACAAATACATATTAAGTGCTTTTTTACCTCCCTTTCCATCAAGGGCATTTTATACTAATCTAATGGCTGTTAAAAAGCCAGACAATATATTTACCCAACAGATATATGGGAAAAGAAGTGGTCCCATTTCCATCTACCTTTCCTTAACTAATAAGTGTCCCAATAATTGTCTTTATTGTAGTGCCAAACATAGAATAGATGAAAGAGATTTAACTACTGAGGAATGGATAAATATCATTAAGGATATTCAGGACATGAATATTTCCATCATAGGGCTCACCGGAGGCGACCCTATGGCTAGGGAAGATATATTTGACATAGTGGGCTCTATAGATGATAGGAGTGCCTCCACCCTATTTACCAGTGGATATAATATGACACTAGAAAAGGCAAAAGAATTAAAAGGCAGGGGTCTTTTTAGTATGGGTATAAGTTTGGATTCTTATAATAAGGATAGACATAATACTAATAGAAATAGTGATAAAGCCTTTGACTATGCAGTTAGGGCTATTCAAAATTCTAGATCAGCGGGAATCTATACCATGGCCCAGACAGTTATTTTAAAAGAGGAATTAGACGAAGAAAAGTTATTTAAATTTTTTAAGTTTGCCAGTGACATTGGGGTCCATGAGGTGAAAATATTAGAACCTATTTTAAGTGGCAATCTCTTAGGTGAAAAGGACTTAAGTAAGGTGGTCTACAGTGCCCACGACAGGGAAAAACTTATTAATATACAGCATAAAGCCAATAGAAAGGGTGGACTTCCGAAGATTACCACCTTTGCATATACAGAAAGTGAAGAAAAATACGGCTGTGGTGCCGGTACCCAACATTCATATGTGTCTGCCTCCGGCCACCTATATCCCTGTGATTTTGTCCCTATGAGTTTTGGGACCATTGGAGAAAAAGGAATAAAGGATTTATGGGAAGAAATGAATGAAATAATAGGTAAACCTAAAATAGGCTGCTTCGCCCAAAGGGTAAATAAAGAAGTCTATGAAAAGGCAAATAAGGAACTACCCTTATCCAAAGAAGAATCAATAAAGATTTGCCAAAGGTGTAAGTCAGATAAATATCCTAAATATTATAGGGATTTGCAGTAGGGGATAAGGGATAGGGAATACCCATAAGATTATCCCATATCCCTAATGTATATTATTTACATCATACAAATTAACAAAAGGAGACATATTTTATGGGTCTAACATCAATTATTGGAATTGGAATAGGTTTGCTTATCATAGGTATTGTAGTTCTTATATTAAAGACTGACAAGGAGACTTAAGATAACTTTTATAAATAAAGGGGTGCATATAATGCCAAAAATTTTAGAGGTTCAAGGTCTGCAAAAAAGGTTTGGAAAGGTGGAAGCCTTAAGGAATGTGTCATTTAATGTAGAGGCTGGTGAGGTGGTTGGTTTTATTGGGCCAAATGGGGCAGGAAAATCCACTACTATCAGGATTTTATTAGGTATTATTAAAAGAGATGGGGGAAAGGCAAGGATATTCGATAGGGATGTTTGGAAGGATAGCTTTGAAATCCATAAGAGAATATCCTATGTTCCCGGGGAAGTTGCCTTATGGGGTAGCTTAACAGGTGGAGAAATTATTGATTTATTTATGAAATTACATGGCTCGGGAGATATAAAAAAGAGGGACTATTTAATTGAACGTTTTGAATTGGACCCTAGGAAAAAAGCTAAAGGATATTCTAAAGGGAATCGTCAAAAAGTTGGCTTGATTTCAGCATTGTCAGTGGAATCAGATTTATATATCTTTGACGAGCCTACCTCGGGACTTGACCCTCTAATGGAACAAGTCTTTCAAGAAGAGGTTGGAAAAATCAAGGCTGACGGTAAGTCAGTTTTGCTATCTTCCCATATTTTAAGTGAAGTGGAAAGACTGGCAGATAAGGTTGTAATTATAAGACAGGGAGATATTGTAGAAACTGGAACCCTTGATGAATTGCGGCATTTGACCCGTTCTACAGTGGTTTTAGAAACAGAGAATGATGTATCTAAAATGCTTAAGGTTAAGGGGGTACATGATTTTGTAGAAAAAGATGGCCAGGGCATATTTTCTGCTGATCACAAATTCCTAAATGAAATTTTAATAGAGGCAAGTAAATTGGGAGTTAAAAAGTTTGAAGCTGCCCCACCCACCCTTGAAGACTTATTCATGCGTCATTACCAAGGATAGATATGGTAAAGGAGGGAAAAATGATGAAGGAAAACTTTGCACGGTGGAATATATTATTTGTACAATATTTAAAACGTGATTGGAAGAAAATTATTGTTTGGGTTCTTGGTCTAGGTCTATTTGCTTCTACTCTGATTCCGGCTATGGAGGAGATTACCAAGGGTCAAGGATTAATAGGGATGTATGAGACCCTACAAAATCCCGCCATGGTATTTATGGTAGGTCCTACACCTGCTAAAACGGCAAGTGACTATAGTCTGGGAGCAATGTATGCCCAGGAAATGCTCCTATTTTGTGGTCTGTTTGCAATGACCTTATCCATATTACATGTGGTAAGTCACACACGAAAGGAAGAAGACCTTGGGCTGACAGAACTTGTCCGTTCATTTCAAATTGGTCGTCAAGCAAACTCTATGGCTGTTATTGTAGAGACTGTTTTTATAAATGTTTTATTAGCCCTCCTAATTGGTGGAGTGATGATGAGTTTTGCTGCTAGTTCCATTTCATGGGAGGGCTCTTTTCTATTTGGAATATCTATTGGGCTAGCCGGTATTTTAGGGGGAGTGATTGGCCTTGTTATGGCACAAATTATGCCGGTATCGTCAGCTGCAACAGGTTCTTCTCTCGGAATTATGGGTCTACTTTATATTATCCGCGGAGGAACAGATATATCCAATGTTAATTTATCTATGATAAATCCTTTAGGTTGGACTTATTTAACTAACCCTTTTACACAAAACAACTGGACTCCAACTATTTATGGCCTAGTCTTTAGTATAATTATGGTATCTCTGGCTTTTATTTTAGAAGAAGCTAGAGATATGGGAGCTGGATATCTTCCTGAAAAAGAGGGGAGAGGGGAGGCAAAGAAATCCTTGTTATCTGTTCCCGGTCTTTTTATTAGGCTGAATAGAGGAATAATTATTAGTTGGTTGATTGCATTTCTCCTTCTAGGTGGTGCTTATGGTGCTATTTATGGAGATATAGAAAGCTTTTTAGATAGTAATGAGATAATACAACAGATGTTTGTTCATTTGGGCCTTTCTATTGAAGAGTCATTCACTGGTACAATAATGGTGGTTATGGTTGGATTAGTTGCAATTTTACCGATTGCTATTGTCAATAGGCTTTTCTCCGAGGAAAGAAATCTATATTTAAGTCAACTTTATGGTACCAAGGTGAAGCCTAGCCAACTTTACTGGACTAGTATACTTTTAGCAATTATCGTATCTATAATAGGGATTTTACTGGCTGCCGGTGGCATAGGTGGTACGGCAATTACCGTAATGGAAGATAGTTCCATGACAATATATGATTTTTTAGCTATAGGATATAATCTTCTGCCAACGGTATTATTCTTTACTGGACTTGCAGCACTAGCCCTCGGATGGATGCCTAGATTAGGCAAGGTGGTCTATGTTTATTTGACTTATTCATTTTTTCTAGATTATTTTGCAGGAATATTGAATTTATCAGAAGCCCTTAAAAATACAGCACCCCAGAGCTGGCTTCCTAAGATGCCCATGGAGGATTTTGATATTAAGGCTTTTATAGTATTAACAGTGGTCAGTCTTCTTTTTATGGTAATAGGTTATCTTGGATATAATAGGCGAGATATGGTTGAGGGGGCATAAATAGAGAAAATGAATTCAGTGTGATTAGGGGAATAATGGGTAGTAAATATTAATAATGGAGGATTGAAATGAATGTATTACCCAAAAGAAAGAATACAAGATTAAAGGGTTATGATTATTCCCAGCCTGGATATTATTTTGTGACTATATGTACTAAAGACAGGCAAAGATTGTTTTGGAAGGTAGGGGCGACCTGTGGTCGTCCGG
>CAYMVC010000018.1:0-13135 GCA_964393755.1 uncultured Eubacteriaceae bacterium
CGAAATTTTGCAAGCAAAATTGGTTGCCTACTTATGCCTACTGAGCTAATGGGTCATATTATATTTGTTATTCACTTTGTATTTATTCTTACATTGGTAAATAGTCTTCCAACTAAGCGATGCGCGAAAAATCAAAATACGATTTTGGCGCCCTGCTTATACCTACTGAGCTAATGGGTCTCGCCGTCCCCCACCCCACAATTACTTATACTACAATAGAAACTATAGTCATGTCAATGAATATTTTTGGAAATTTGGGATGACTCTAGCCATCCCAATATATTAATCCATTTTCTTTAAAATATCCCTTGCTACAATTATACCTGTTATGGAAGCCTGCATAAGGCCTCTGGTTATTCCAGCGCCGTCGCCGATTGTATATAAGTTTTTAATTTTGGTTTCGAAATTCTTTTCTACCTTTGCCTTACTGCTATAAAACTTACATTCTACCCCATAGAGAAGAGTATTTTTTGAGTATAAGCCTGGTGCTATCTTATCAAATGCCTTTAAGGATTCAATAATTGATGTTAGATATCTTTGGGGTAGCACATAGCTTAAGTCTCCGGGTATAGCCTGTTTCATTGTAGGTATAGTGGTGGACTTTTTCAGTCTAGCACTGTCTGTTCGTCTACCCTGTAATAAATCCCCTAACCTTTGAACCATAATTCCCCCACCGGTGAGCATATTAGCAAGATTTCCAATATATCGTCCGTATTTTATAGGTTCAGTGAAGGGCTGGGTAAAGCTGGTAGATACTAAAAGGGCAAAGTTTGTATTTTCTGTTTTCAAATTATCATCTGCATAGCTATGGCCATTTACTAAGGCAATATCTCCTTCATAATTCTCCTGGGACACCACTCCTCCGGGGTTCATACAAAAAGTTCTCACCTTATTATCATAGGTGTCAGAATAATATACCAGTTTTGCCTCATATAAATCCTTAGTCAAGTGATCCATAATACTATTTGGCACTTCCACCCTAACCCCTATATCTATTGCATTATTAAGAGTTTGGATAGATAGCCTTTTAGTCTGTTCACTTAACCATTGGGCTCCCCCCCTGCCGGGAGCAGCAATTATATATTTGCCTAAAACCTTTTCAGGTTCTCGTCCTTTTTGTTGAATGGTAACTCCCTTGGCCACTCCATCTTCCACAAGAATGTCTAGGGCTTCTGTCAATTCCATAAAGGTAAGGTTGCCACTTTTAATAAGATGAGTATACATTGCTTCCAGTACATCAAATGCCTTTTCAGTACCTAAATGTCTCACTGGACAAGGTATAAGCCGAATGTTATGTCTGGATGCCTCATATTTTATTTCATCAATCTTCTTGTCATTTAGTCCATGGATATTATCAGGAGCCCCAAAGTGTTTATAAAATCCATCTGCATAATCTATCAAGGATTGGGCCCTTTCTTCTGTCATATAATCTAAAATATTTCCCCCTACTTCTGGGCTTAAGGACAATTTACCGTCACTAAAGGCACCTGCCCCTGACCAACCGCTAGTTATGGCACAGGGTTTACAAGAAATGCATTTATTAGTTGTTCGTGCTGGGCAAACACGTTCTTTTATTTCCCTCCCCTTATCTAAAATTAAAATATGTCCCTTTCCATTATTTTTATAGTATTCTAAGGCAGCAAATATCCCAGCAGGACCTGCTCCTACTATAATAATATCGTATTCCTTCAACATATTTTCACCTACTTAATTATTTTATATCTCAAAATTTCCCCTTGTAATACTATCAGACTTTTTACCGAAAATCAAGGAAAAGCCGAATATTATTTTTGATATTAGTTTTAACATTCGATTTGTTAAACGGACGACCACAGGTCGCCCCTACTAACCACTACCCACTAACCACTAAACACTAGCCCTTATCCCAAAAAAAACAGCCCAATAATTTGGGCTGTTTTTTTATCTATTCCTGGAATCTTTCCATATTTACAAACTTTGTATATTGGGCCAGCCAAACTAACTTAATCAATCCGGTAGGGCCATTCCTTTGCTTAGCAATACTTAGTTCCCCTATATTCTTTTCTTCTGTATCTGGATTATAATATTCGTCTCTGTATAAGAACATTACCACGTCTGCATCCTGTTCTATGGCACCAGATTCCCTTAAGTCTGATAGTATTGGTCTGTGGTCATTCCGTGTTTCAGGTGCCCTGCTTAACTGGGATAGGGCTATAAGGGGGCAATTCATTTCCCTTGCCAGCCCTTTTAGGGACCGGGAAATTTCTGAAATCTCCTGTTGCCTACCATCATTCCTTCCACTGCCGGACATTAATTGGAGGTAGTCTACCATAATCATCCCCAAACCATGTTCCAGCATTAACCGCCTGCATTTTGCCCGCATTTCCATTACACTAATACCCGGTGTGTCATCTATATAGATTGGTGCCTCAGATAGGACTGCCATTGCCTTTGCCAATTTACCCCAATCATCATCCTGTAGATCTCCAGTTCTTAATTTTTGACTGTCCACATGGGCTTCAGAAGATAACATTCTTTGGACTAACTGGTCCCTAGACATTTCCAAACTAAATATTGCCACTGGCACCTTTGTCTTTATTGCAGAATTTTGTGCAATATTCAAGGCAAAGGCTGTTTTCCCCATGGAGGGTCGGGCTGCCACTAGGATTAAATCTGAATTTTGAAAGCCGGAGGTCTTTGAGTCGAGATCACTAAAGCCTGTTGGAGTTCCGGTGATATTGCTTTTGCTTTGATACCTTTTCTCTATATTATCAAAGGTTTCCAGGAGGGCCTGACTTATGGGAACAAAGCCTTCCCTGGACTGACCCTGGGCAATATCAAAAATCTTCTTTTCCGCAATTTCAATTAATTGCCCTACTTCCTCACTACCTTCATAACTCTTGTCCATAATGGTGGAAGATGCCTTTATTAACTTTCTCATTATAGATTTTGCCTCCACTATCCTTGCATAGTGAAGTACACTGGAGGATGAAGGAACTGAGTTGGCTAGATCGGAAATATACCCTATACCTCCTACCTGGTCTAAGATATTAGTGGTTTTCAATTGTTCCGGTAGGGTAATTAAGTCTACCGGTTCTCCCCTTTGATATATCTTTACAATTCCATCAAAAATCACCCCATGGGCTTCCCTGTAAAAGTCCTCTGGGGTTAGTATTTCTGTTGCACTGGCAATTGCTTCCTTATCTAATAACATTGCTCCTAAAACCGATTGTTCGGCTTCAATGCTTTGGGGAGGAACCCTGCCCATCATATTATTCATTCATATCCCCCTGTTTAATATCCTATTCCTCTGCTTCCACCTTGACGGTAAATCTTCCTGTAATTTCAGGATATACCTTTATATCCACATCAATATTACCTATATACCTAATAGGTTCTGGTAAATTTATCTTTCTCTTATCCACCTTTATCTTTGCCTGCCTTTGTAACTCTTGGGCAATATCCTTAGAGGTTACAGAACCATATAGTCTACCCTCATCACTGGCTTTCCCCTTTATAGTTATTGTGGTTTTTGAAAGCCTTTTGACTAATTCCTCTGCCTCTTCTTTTTCCCTTGCCTTCTTATTGACTTGTGCCTTTTTCTCTTCTTTAGCCTTTCTAATATTACCCTCACTTGCTAAAGCCACCAGCCCCTTAGGAAGTAAATAATTCCTTGCATAACCATCACTAACTTCTACCACATCCCCCTTTTTCCCCAGGGACTTTATATCTTTAACTAAAATTACCTTCATTTTTCTTCACCTTCCTTAATATATTCGTCAATGGCATTTTTCAATAGTTCTATTGCCTCATCAAAACTCACATCTAATAACTGTGCCCCCGCCACTGCCAGGTGGCCTCCCCCTCCAAGCTTCTCTAAAATAACCTGGACATTAATATCACCTAAAGACCTACCACTTATATAGACCTGGTTATTATGGGAGGTTAAAACAAAGGAAGCGATAATACCGCTGATATTTAATAGTTCATCAGCTGCCTGGGCGGCTATTAAAGTTCCATCCCTAACATTGGAAGGACTCATGGAAATTGCAATATTGTCCCTAAAGACCTGGGCATTTTTTACTGCTTCTGCCCTGGCTATAAAGGTAGACATATCGTTTTGGAATAATTGTCTGGCTGTTATGGTATTGGCCCCTTTTCTACGCAAATAGGATGCAGCTTCAAAAGTTCTCACCCCTGTTTTAAAGGTGAAATTCTTAGTGTCTATAAATATTCCCGCCAATAGGGCATCTGCCTCTATAGGCTCTATTTCCACCTTTTCCACTATATATTGTAAAATCTCAGTAACCATTTCACTGGTGGATGATGCATAAGGCTCCAAGTATACCAGTGCAGGGTTATTTATAAATTCACTTGCCCTCCTATGGTGGTCTATTACAATTATATGGTTTATTTCATCTAGTAAGGAAGCATCCTGGGTAAAACTAGGTCTATGGGTATCACATACTATCATTATAGTATTTTCTGTAATCATCTTTTTCGCTCTATCAGGTTTTAGCAATACCTCTTGGTAATCTTCCTTCATCAATCTTTCATATAAGGCATCAATATTAGGATTAGAATCTTCAAAGATAATAAAGCCCTCTTTGCCCAATGCCCTACATGCCCTATATATTCCTAAGGATGACCCTATACTATCTAAGTCTGGTAGCTTATGCCCCATAATAAATACCTGGTCTGCTTGTTCTATAAATTGCTTAATGGCATGGGCCATAACCCTTGCCTTTACCTTTGTACTCCTCTCCACTGCCTGGCTCTTGCCTCCGTAGAAGGAAAGTTTATCTCCACTCTTGACCACTGCCTGGTCTCCTCCCCTTCCTAGGGCTATATCTAAGGCAGCACTAGCAGCTTCCTGGGAATTTAGGGGTGTCTGGTTTTGTCCCACATCTCCCACACCTATACTTAGGGTAATGGGGATCTTATTTCCAGCTTGTAATTCCCTAATCTCGTCTAATATGGCAAAACGTTTTTCCTCTAATATGCTTAAATATTTCTTTTCAAAAACTACAATGTATTTGTCGCTGGAGAATTTCTTTAATAAGGCATCAATTTGAGTGGCCCACCTATTTAACTTCCTATCAATGGCAGCCACCACTAAAGACCTATTGTTTTCTGAAGTGGACTGCATAACATCTTGGTAATTGTCTACCTGGACAAAGGCTATTGTATGCTTTTCCTGATTATACCTATCTTTCATTTGATAATAGGGAGTTTGGTCAATTAAATACAACATGATTATGGATTTTTTACTAGACTTATAGGCAGATACTTCTACAAAGTTGCTTAATATCTCATAGGTCCGGCCTTCGATATTTTTTATAACAGGTTTTTTAACCTTATCATTATTATCTAAAATATCTCTAATATCTATATCCTTAAATATCTCATTAATTTTTTCCTCTAGTAATTCTTTCTGTTCACAAATAATTGAAAACTCGGAATTATACCACATTATGGTGCCATCTTTTTCTATAATTACTAAAGGTATTGGCAATTCTAATAGGGATTTCTGAGTGGCTGCATCAATATTAATAGACAGGTTTTCTACATATTCTTTAAGGCGTGCCCTTTTTTCATGGGCTATTTTCCAATTATAATAAACTAAATAGACTAGAACTATAGCCCCGATTGCACCAATAATATTATTATAAAAGGCTACTATTCCAATAAGTATTCCTATAATCCATAAATATATAGTAGTATCAGGTATTAATATATTCCTAAACTTTCCATTATCCATGGTATACCTCCTAAAATTTAACCTTCATTTATCTTTATTCTATCCCTTAAGTTAAACATTACATCCACTATACCAATTAGCTGTACAAGAGTATGAACTAAGGGAATAATAAAAACCATCACAAAGCTTATTATAGTAATTACCCTAGAAGCACCCTTGGCATAAAAATATTGGTTTACAAAGGATAGGCCCTGAACTGTAAATAATATAAGAGTAAGATATACTAGATTTCTGTAGACAATATCAAAGCTAGGTATTTTAAAATACTGACCCAATATAGCTATTGTAATTATTAGAAATAATCCAATACTGGCATGATTAGGTAATTTCCACTTCCTAAAAGGTGGGACCTCTATAATTTCATGTCCTAATCTTTTTAATATCTTTCCGGAGACCACCATGTTTACCATAGTAACAATAATGGGAATTAACAAAAGGGTAGCAGGAAATAATTGAGCCATTTGATTTATCACATCTTCCATTTGCTTAGATGCATCATCCAAAATAGTCATATCCATACCCATAGACTTATATAGATTGCCCGCCTCTTCCAAAGTCAATCTTAAGGTTTGGCTAATTTCCGTCATTATGCTAATACCTGTAAACATACTATAAAATTGTAACAAGACAATGGTAGATATTAGGGAAACTAGGTATCCTCCAATTATGGTTTTAAAGGGTCCTAATTTTTTATAATAACCATAGCCTAAGACTATTCCTAAGGAACCATACATTAGGATTATTGGAACAGAATATAATAATGGGGTAAATAAACTAAGTAAAATTCCAGCTGAAATTGTGGCAAGAATACTTACTCCCAATCCATGCCTTTTCCCTAAAATAATAATTGGTATGGGCCAAATAAAAACTAATAAGGTTAGAAAAGGTATATAATAACTGATAATACCTAATAAGGCAGTTATAGCTGATAATATAGCCCCTTCTGTCAATGCACCGGTACTTATTTTTCTATTCAAAGTCTAACACCTCTAACGATTCTTTTTTATGTATTGGCTCAGATCTGATAAATCCCCAAACCATTTTTCTGCTTCATGTTCTTCTATAATGCCCAGTTTTAGTTTTTCTTCCAGTTTATAATCAATATCATAATATTTTAATCCCAATCTTTTCCCAGCTAGATAGGCAACCATTATAATATTAGCCAGTACATCTGCAATAGCATCTTGACTAGCCTGTACACCCTTAAAACATAATTCAAAAAGACTGGATACCCCCGCCAATAGTTCGCATTTAAGCCATTCAATCATACGAATACTTTTAGTAATGCTAATATCCTTATTTGTCGGTGCCATTTATTCACCTCCATGAATGATAATATCATTATATCAGAAATACCATTCATCTGAAAAATAATTTTAAAACAAATAAACCCATCCTTTGGATGGGTAATTATTTATTCTGCTGTAAATGGTAAAAAGGCAATACTTCTTGCTCTTTTTATTGCCACAGATAGTTGTCTTTGATGCTTAGCACAGTTACCAGTTACCCTTCGGGGTAAAATCTTGCCCCGTTCAGTAATGTATTTACTAAGCTTTCTAACATCTTTATAATCAACATGATCTACTTTTTCAGCACAAAAACTACAAACCTTTTTCTTAGGTCTTCTAAAAACCTTAGCCATGTTCCTACCTCCTTCTTTAGAATGGAAGTTCACTTTCATCTTCTATAGGAAATAATTCATTATCCTCTAAGGATACATCACTATCTTCAGAAGGGAAATTATTATTGTATTCCCTATTGGCTGATTTATTCCTAGATTCAAGAAAATGCACTTCATCTGCCACTACTTCTGTTACATATCTTCTCTGCCCATCGGCAGCCTCATAGTTTCTAGTTTGAATCCTTCCAGCAATAGCTACTAAGCTACCTTTACCTATATACTGGGCACAATTTTCTGCTTGTTTTCTCCACACTTGGATACTTATAAAATCTGCATCCCTGTTACCCTCCCTGTTCTTAAAAGGTCTGTTTACAGCCAGGGTAAAACTAGCAACAGGAGTACCATTACCTAAGTATCTTAATTCTGGGTCCTTTGTTAATCTGCCTACCAAGTTAACCTTGTTTAACATAGTAAGATCCCCCCTTATTCATCTTCTCTAACAATAATATGACGAATAATATTCTCAGTTATCTTGAAAACACGATCTAATTCAGCAGGAATACTAGTATCTGCAGTAAAGTTCATAAGTACATAATAACCTTCTCTGAATCCCTTTACCTCATAAGCTAACTTTCTATTACCCCACTCTTCGGTGTTTTCAATGGAACCATTTACTTCAATAATTTCCTTAGTTCTTTGGATTAAAGATTGAATAGTTTCCTCATCAGCCTCAGGACTGATAACATAAATGGTTTCATATTTGTTCATAACTCTTCACCTCCCATCTGGACTAACGGCCCTATTAATATTTAATAGGGCATGGATTTACGATTTATAATTATACCATACTATTGTTGTAAAAGATAGTATTTTAATTTTCACCTTTTCGAGAAATTAGTTTTTTCACACTTTTTTGGAATTTTGGCCTGGGTAGCATGACCACCCTACCACAGCCTTGACACTTAATTTTAAAATCCATACCCACCCTGATTATCTCCCATTGATTAGAGCCACAGGGGTGGACCTTTTTTGTTTGAATAATATCTCCCAAATAATATTCCTCTGCCATACCACTACCTCCAATATCTTATTCGGCTTTTTCCATAAAAACAGCCTTCTTGGGATAGGGAATTTTTATTCCCTCCTTTTGGAATGTTTCCTTAATTGCTTGACGGAGTAATCTTTCCACTGCCCATTGTTCCATATTTTTAGTTTTAGCAATTATGCGAATAGTTATTGATGAATCTTTTAGTTCTTGAACTCCTAAAACATAGGGTCCTTCAACTATGCTTTTGTTTTCCTTAGCTAACCTTTCACTTAGTGAATTAAGAATGTTTATAGCCCTTTTTATATCCTCTTCATATGGTATAGATACATCAATCATAGCCCTCATGTTACCCCGAGAATGATTTGTAATACAAGTAATCTCTCCATTAGGTATAATGTGCAAGTCACCATTAAAGGCTCGTATATGGGTGGTACGTATTCCCATCATTTCAACAATACCATCAAAGTCACCGGCAGTAATATAATCCCCTACAGAAAATTGGTCTTCCAAGAATATAAAAAATCCTGTAACAATGTCCTTTACCAAGCTTTGGGCTCCAAAACCAATTGCCAAGGACCCAACCCCTGCCACAGCCATAAGGGAGGTCTTGTCTACGAAAAAACTAGCAATAGAGATTATACCTATAAAGTATATTGTATAACGAAAAAAACTCTTCAAAATAGTAGATAAGGTGTCGGCCCTTCTTTGTTCCATAGAAAATCTTCCAATATCTCTTTTCTTGAAGAAACCATTAATAAGCCTATTGGAAAGGGTGGTGGCAACTTTCATTCCCACTAATATTAAGATTATTGTTAAAAACTTTTTTGAAAACCCTAACATAAGGCTAGGGGTATTAATGTTTAGTTCTTTTAATAAACCTTCAAACAATATTATCCATCCTCTCCTAAACCACTAAACCCATCTTATCATTTTTTTATTATGTATAAAAGTTATCCAAGATTATAAATATCATTTTATCATCATTTTCCTATTATGAATAATAAAATTACCCTATATGGAAACAATATTATATGAAAGGAGGTTATCAATGGCGGAATTCCCAAAGGAAGATAGAGTTTATAGTATAAATAGTAAAGACCAAAGGGCGGTAACAAAGTTCCTTTATAGCTTTAATTATTGTTTTAATAATACCATAACAGAAAGTTTTGAAAATATAGTCCTCCTATGTATTGGTACTGATCGTTCCACCGGAGATTGTCTAGGTCCTTTAGTAGGCCATAAGTTATACAAAAATCAATACAATAATATACATATTGTGGGAACCTTAGATAATCCAACCCATGCAAAGAACCTGGAAAATAATATAAAAATAATTGAAGAGGAAATACCTAACCCCTTTATTATTGCCTTAGATGCCTGTCTGGGGAAGTTTGATAATATAGGACATATTAATCTTGGTCCCGGTCCCTTAAAGCCAGGAGCAGGTGTTAATAAACCCTTACCCTGGGTGGGAAATATGTATATTAAGGGGATTGTAAATGTGGGAGGATTTATGGAACATAAGATATTGCAAAATACCCGATTAAGCCTAGTGATGACCTTAGCTGACATTATAGCTGCCGGCCTTCATAGACATTTTCAAGTAATAAATACTGGCTTTAGATCAAAAGATGTTGCGATTGGATCATCAAGGGAGTAATGAAAAAGAACTTAAAAAAAGGACTTTATAATAATAAAGTCCCTTTTCATTCTCAGACCACCGGGAGACCACAGGTCGACCAACAAAACCCACCCTCATAATTTTGTAGGGAACGGTGCCCCCACAGTTCCGGTCCAGGGTCATCCCGAGACTCACCCTATAGCATACTTACGAGGGATCTGATAATGTTAAATCCTATTTGACCTTTTCCGCATTCTTTGAAGTGAAGGTATAGTCATCAACCTTCCATGCTCCATCTACTTTCTTTGCCTGAAGGCTTATAGGTGCCTGATAGGTAGCCCCATCCTCAAAGCCACTCTCTTCCAAGCATCCACATTCCACCACTGTAAAACAAGTTAAATAATCTGCTTCTGCCTCATCTAAATCTCCATTAAATTTAATATTGTTCATTATAAATTTGCACCACTTCATGCAGATATTCCCACACTTAATATCATCTTCCCATCTGCCGGTTTCCTTAATAGTTTTAAATCTTTCTGTCACATAGGGATATCTATCTGTTTTATCCGCCGTTCTGTAGTCATATTCATTCTCCACCTTCTCATAGGCCTCTATAAGTTCTAACAATTCTACCACATCTTTATTATCCTGGTCTAAGTATTCTTTTTGCCCATTATCTTCTATATAATACATTTTACCCGTTACTCCCTTTGTGCTACATCCAACTATTAATATAGCCATGAGAGCCAGAAGAAACAGAAAGTATAATGACCTTTTCACCTTATTACCCCCTTTAGTTTTGAGTATAGCTTTTCCGACAGAAAACCAATTACTTCATTTTACTTTTAATATAATAAATTCTACATTAATTCCCCTAATCCTTTATTTATGTTAAATATTTAATTATATAACTTGTAAATATCTTGTAAAATCAAGGTTTATGCCTTTAAGTTTTTAGAATTGATATGTTGAGTTTTATTCCAAATTAGTAAACAAAGGTGAGTAACTTCTGTTTTTTAATATCTGATCAATTTCCCCAATGGTCTTACCATGTCCATTTATAAGAAGGGTCCCTGCCTCAGCCCCCAAGCCACTTAAAAAAGAGTTATGTAAGTTTCCTTCAAAAATATTGCTTTGATCATCCCTATAATAAATAAGAACATCCGTTAATTGATTTTCCCTTAAATTAACCACATTATAGCCTAATTGCTCCAATCCTGCTTTAATCTCATGTAAATTTTCATCTATTGCTATAAGCAAAGTCAACACCTCCGTTGACTTTATTATAAACAATAGCCTTATATTTATTCATGAATAGTTTTTATCTTACTTTTCTGTAGCCAAACCTATATCTGACCCTTTAGGACCAATAATGTTTAATTTATTCTTAAGAATATTAAAATCCGGAGATTGCTGTTGGCTAACTTCCCCATCAAAATTTACCAATACCGGTTCCTTAGTAAGTATCTTTACATTTTCCCCCCTTAGATATTCCACCCAAGGAATTCCCAAATGGGTCCCTTTAAATACCTTAGGAAAATGATAAAGCAAAGCCAGCTTTGGTAGCTTTTTTATAATACATATATCATAAAGCCCATCATCTAATTGGGCATTAGGTAATATCCTCATTCCGCCACCGAAATATTGACCATTTCCTATGGCACAGATCATGGCCTCCCGATTATACTCCACCCCGTCTATGGAAATATGTAGCTTAATAGGTTTAAAGCTAATCAATGCCTTAAGGACTCCTAAAATATAGGCAAATTGCCCCTTAACAATCTTTTTAAACCTTTCAGTTTCCCTTAAAACTTCCACATCAAATCCAAAACCTGCCACGTTTATAAATCTTTTACCCTGTATATAGCCCATATCAATTGACTTTTTCCCTCCATTTAACACCAATTCAAAGGCTTCCATCACATTGCTGGGAATACCTACAGATTTTATTAGGTCATTACCTGTACCGGCTGGAATAATACCTAAAATAAACTTATCATAGGCTAGGCCATTAAGTATTTCATTTAAGGTCCCATCGCCCCCTACAGAAACCACCTTAGAATATTCTCTTTCATCTACAGCTTCAGCTAATTTAACCGCATGACCAGGATACTCTGTAAATACAATTTTATATTTAACTTGTCTGTCTATAAGTATATTTTCAAATTCCTGGGCAAGTTGGGGGGTTTGTCCCTTCCCAGCTATCGGATTAACTATTAAATATATCCCCATTTTACTTCCCCCCCTAATTAACCGTTAGACCTTTTAGCCCTATCCAAGGCCAATACTTCTTCTGCCGTAAGCATATAGGTAGATTCTCCATTTTCTATTGGCTTAGAATAGGTATTACAAAAATCTCTGCCGAAGATGCCACTCATAACTACCCCATTATCCTTACCATTCAAAAATGCTACAGAATAACTTAAGTCACTGCCCATATCGTTAAAAGCATTGTATCTGACAATACCTACCCTTTGAACACAAGCCTCTAGTTTATCATCAATATACTTTTGTCTGTTTAAGATATCCTCAACATTTTCTAATATTTTTCCAACTTGGGCATTATGTCCTCCCAGCATTTCTTCCAGAGACTTATAATCCTTACCACCCATAATACTATAATATTTCCTCTTCCACTTACCTATAATAATCCCCTGTATAATAATGAAAATTAATAATAATAACGAAAATACTATTGAAGCTAAAATAATCCATTCCTGATACCTATCTATTGCAGATAAAATCCCTTCCATCTTCCATCCCCCTATACCTCTAAAGTATGACTGTTTAGTCAAATATGGACAACCTTTGGCAAACCTTTTCATATAATTCTTCATTATATATAAATTATATTATCATAATTTGTCCTATTATACTATTTACATTTTGTAACTATTTCCCGGGAAATGCTGGCTATGAATGAGTATATATTATTTCTACCACAATGAAAATATTTTACATTTTTCGACAATAATATAGGAAGAGCAGATGCATATTAGATAAAGAAGGCGAACTAGGGATAGGGGATAATCTTATGGGTATTCCCTAGAGTCTGGGATAGGGCATATAAATGTTTCTTACATGTAATATTCATCTTCTTCCCAT
>CAYMVC010000019.1:0-13097 GCA_964393755.1 uncultured Eubacteriaceae bacterium
ATATGTAAATCTCCTGTTTCAAACATATTTACCTGGGTTTCGTAATCACTGATAATAGGGCTTATTACCTTATCAAGTTTAACTGCTTCCCTATTCCAATAGTTTTCATTAGGTTCAAATTCTAATTCTATATCCTGTTCCCATTTTGTTAATAGCCAGGGTCCATTATAAACCATGTTTTCTGGTTTACTAGCAAAGCCATCCCCATATTTTTCTATAATATCCTCCCTAACAGGTAAAAATACTCCAAAACTAATAATTTCCTTAAAATAAGGGGTCTTGGATATAAGGGTAACTTCTAAAGTCTTCTCATCAAGAGCTTTAACTCCCACATTGTCTTTAGAACCAATCCCCTGGTAAAACTCCTCAGCTCCTTTTACATACTCTATCATTTTATAGGCAGAATCTGATCCTGTTTCAGGGTCAACCAAACGCTTCCATCCATATTCAAAATCATAGGCTGTTACCTGTTTACCATCACTCCACTTAGAATCCTTTAAATGAAAGGTCCACACCAATCCGTCTTGACTAACTTCTGGTTCTCCATCTGCCATTCCTTCCACATATTCACCATTATGATACCTATATAAGCCTTCAAAAAGTGCCTGTCCAATTTGTAAGGAAATATTATCATTAGCCTTGGCAGGATCTAGTGCCGGTGGTTGGCTACCCTGTGCTATTTTTAAAACCTTTTCTACCTTGCTAGATGGACCTCCACCTTCAGTACATCCAACAATTAAGCCAAGTGTAATTATCAAAATCATTAATAAGACTATAAATCTCTTTCTCATAATATTCCCCCCATTGGTCTTAGTTGTAAATAATTTATTTTATAAGTGTTTTACACATTTAGATATTTTTCATTAATCTTATCTACTATTCTACAAAATTTTATAATATCCTTCAAAAACTTTACTCTTTATGTATAATTATACATAGAAATCACTTGTTTTGGAAATAAAATTTGCTTATGCCTAATTAAATATTTTTAAATAAGTAGGTTTTCTAATTTCTCCTTATATATTATTATGTTATTCCTTCCTACTTGCTTTATATATCCCTGATTTTCTAATTCGCTAAAATTTCTAGAAATAGCCTCCCGAGATGTACCTAATAAAAAGGCTATTTTTTGTTTGGAATAAGGTAGTCTTATCTGAATTTTATCCTCTTCATCTGAAAGATTTAATAAAAATCTGGCTATTTTCTGCTTAATAGTTTTTAAGGAAAGCATTTCTACCTTGTTATTTAAAATTCTAATTTTATTAGAAAATTCCCTGAAGAATTCTAAGGTGAAATCTTTATTTCTTTGGGTCAAATTAAGTAAGACATTCCTATGGACCATAGCAATTTTTGTATCCATTTCCGCAATTACAGTAACAACATAATTGTTTTTGTCAAAGACTATTGCTTCTCCGAAAACATCATCACTATATAGAAATGATAATATTTGTTCTTGACCATCAGCTAGATACTTGCACAGTTTAACCTGTCCCTCTATAATTATGTTCAAATGTTTACATATGTCCAGGGGGGTGTATATGGTATCACCCCTGTTAAACCTTCTTATCTCCATATTTTCTTTTAAATAATTTTTATCTTCCTTAGTTAATACTGAAAACAATGTTGAGTTTTTCAAGAAACTTCGTCCCTTCCCATAACCTTTCTATAAATAGCTTTTATATAGTGAAAAAAACCTAAACCTTTCTCTTCATATATATCTTCTTTATCCACTATATTTTTGCTTACAATTTCAATTAATTCATTCTTTTCTTTTTGCTTTTCATCTTCTTTTTGTTTTTGAGAATTCATTTTTTTGATTAATTCAGGATTTACATTCCTAATAAAATAGTTTAACCCTTCATATATTTTTTTTAATTCATTATATTCTAATAAGTAACCTTCCACATCTAGGATACCTAATCCTATAAATTCGGATTCCTCATTTTTCCCACTTAATATTTTTGTAAAAGAAAGACTCCCCAATTCCTCCATAGGCATTTTTGAACAAGATTCTAATAAACTTTTAGTGTTTTCCATATTTTTACCCCTCTGTAGTTTTAATAAATTATTATACCTATTATATCAAATCGTAACTTTAATCACATATATTTCTGAAAAGTTTTTATATAATATATATTCGTTGACTAATATTTATATAGTTTTACAAAAATACATTAAATATTAAACCAAGGAGGAAAAATGTTAAGAAAAATAGTCTACATTGATGAAGATAAATGTGATGGTTGTGGGCTTTGTATCCCTAATTGTGCTGAAGGAGCTATTAAAATAATAGATGGTAAGGCAAGATTAGTTTCTGATAATCTTTGTGATGGTTTAGGTGATTGCCTAGGACATTGTCCCCAAGATGCTATCCATATAATAGAAAGAGAAGCAGATGAATTTGATGAGGAAGCAGTAGAGGAACACTTAGGTGGGCTAAAAACTAAAGAAGAACAAATGTTAGGGGCTTGTCCTGGAAGTAGAATGGTTATAATGGAGCCGGATAATGAGACTGAAAAAGATGTTAATATTAGGTCTCAATTAAGACAATGGCCAGTCCAACTACATTTAGTTGCCCCAAATGCCCCTTATTTGAAAGATTCAGATTTACTAATAACTGCTGATTGTGTCCCCATTGCTTATGGTAACTACCACCAGGATTTGTTAAAAGGAAAGAGTGTTGTCATAGCTTGTCCAAAACTAGATGATCTCCAAGCCTATGTTGAAAAACTGAGTCAAATGGTAAAATATAATAATTTTAAAAGTATTACAGTTGCCTACATGGAGGTGCCCTGTTGTGGAGGTATAATCAGAGCATTAGAGCTGGCTATGAATAATGCTTCCAAAGAGGTCCCAGTAAATCTTGTAAGAATTTCTATTGATGGTAAAAAAGTAAATACCCTTTAATAAAAAATGTGCCTTTTGGCACCTTTTTTATTCCCTTAATCTTTTATATTCTACCTCTCCCATAAAAATTTCTATAAGGTCCCTAGCCTTCTTTATACTCTGAGAATAATAAAAAAATCCATATATACACAACACAATAAAAGATAGTAGAACAATAGGTCCTAGCCCTGATAGAAACACAACAATTGCCCCCTTACATGTATTAATTATTACTATGTAAGGGGATCTTTTATTATGATAGGTTATATCTTATTTCCTATTAAATTAAAAGGTAACCATTCCAGCTTCCATATGCCATAAGAATTTTTTATTAGTTTAAAATTCCACTTTTCATTTTTAGTTAACTTATTATCCTCTTTAAAATTCACCTGAATATATGAGGTATTCTTATCATATTTTATTTGAGCAAAGTTTTTTATATTGTATTCTAAACTTCTTAATAGGGACATTTTCAAAATATCCTTTTTTTCAATGTTTTCTAAAAAATCCTTTCTGGCTGGGGTACCATATTTTTCACCCTTAATATATAAACTATATAAATTTTCATAATCATTTATTTTAAATGCATGATAGAAGAACTTGAATATATCCATTGGCATTAAATCCTCAAGGAGCTGTTCATTTTCTGTATCAGCATAATCCTCATAAATTTTTAGTTGATATTCTGTCAAATCGAAATTATTTGACATATATTCTACCTCATTTTCTATTTGTTCTTCCTTCAAAATTTTTAAAGACTTATTGGAAACACCGCATCCTATTAATAAAAAACTTCCAAGGATGATTAAGGTTAATGCAAATAAATACTTTTTCTTAATCACATTAAAGCCCCCTTAAGAAACGTTTAGTCGTTAGTTGTAAAAATAAATTATTATATTCCCCATCAATATTTATCTTTACATTTATTAAATAGGATTTATTTCTCAAATATGTTTCATACTTATAAAGTTTTTGTATCATTTCTTTATTAAATTTAAAAATTCTTCTTCATTTATTATATTTAGCCCAATGTTTTGTGCCTTTTCCAATTTAGAACCGGCCTTTTCCCCTGCTAAAACATAATTTGTATTTTTACTCACACTAGAACTAACCCTACCTCCCCTTTCTTCAATTAATTGGCTAGCTTCTCTCCTAGACAAAGTAGGTAGGGTTCCGGTTAAAACGAAATTTAAACCGGTAAAGACTTTGTCCCCTTCCCCCTCATTTTTACCATTGTTTCCAGTCTTCACTCCTGCATTTTTTAGTTTTTCAATTATTTTTATATTATCATGACCCTTAAAAAAAGCCACAATATTTTTTGCCATCTTTTCCCCTATCTCATCTATATTAACTAAGTCCTCTTCTCTTGCCACCATTAATCCATCCAAGTCCCTATAATTTTTTGCCAGAATCTTTCCTCCCCTTTCTCCAACTAAAGGGATTCCCAATGCAAAAATAATCCTAGACAAATCATTATTCTTAGATGTTTCTATTGCTTCTAATAGATTATTTACAGATTTTTCTCCCATTCTTTCTAAATTTAAAAGGTCTTCCTTTTTTAGATAGTAGATATCCGCAAAATCCTCAATTAGATTAGCTCTAAGTAATTGTCCTACCACTGCAGGACCTAGTCCTTCTATGTCCATAGCATTCTTAGAAACAAAATGGATAATACCCCTTTCAATTTGTGCAGGACAGGCTGCATTAATACATTTTGTTGCGGCCTCTCCGGGAATCCTAATAGTTTCTTCACTACAGGCTGGACAGTGTTTTGGCATCTTATATACTTCTTCATTACCATCTCGTTCTTCCTTTACCACCCTTACCACTTCCGGAATTATATCCCCAGCCTTTCTAATTATCACCATATCCCCCACACGAATATCCTTTTCCCTAATATAATCCTCATTATGAAGACTAGCCCTGGCTATGGTGGACCCTGCCAAGCTAACCGGATCTAAAATAGCTGTGGGAGTTAGAGCCCCTGTTCGACCTACCTGTATTTCTATATCCCTTAATCTAGTCTTTTTTTCTTGGGCTGGAAACTTAAAGGCAATTGCCCATCTTGGGCTTTTGCTGGTAGTTCCTAGTAAGTCTCTGTGTTTTAAATTATTTACCTTAATAACAATCCCATCTATTTCAAAGGGCAAATCCTGCCTATGATCACTCCAATAATTACACCTTTCAATAACCTCTTCAATATCTTTATATATAAATAATTGGCTAGTCTTTAATCCAATGTTATTTATATATTCCAAGCCCTCCCTATGGGTGGAAAAACCTTTATTCTCTAAATATTCTAAATTAAAGATGAAAATATCTAAAGGACGGGAAGCTGCCAAATTAGGGTCTAATTGCCTTATTGAACCTGCTGCCGCATTTCTGGGATTAGCAAAAAGTGCTTGACCTAGTCTCTCCCTTCCTTCATTCAGGGCTATAAAATCACCCTTGGAAATAAAAACTTCCCCTCTTACTTCCAAGGAAACACTTTCCCTTAATCTTAGAGGAATAGACTTAATAGTCCTTAGATTGGAAGTCACATCTTCCCCTATAAAACCATCTCCCCTAGTTGCTCCCTGGGTGAATATCCCATCTACATATTTTAATATAACAGTAAGTCCATCAAATTTATATTCCATAACATATTCTGGGTCTTCACCGATAACCTTCACTACTCTTCTGTGAAAGTCCCTTAATTCACCACCATTAAAGGCATTGGAAAGACTGAGTAAAGGATGACGATGGTCCACCTTGCTAAAGGCTTCCAAAGGCTCTCCCCCCACCCTTTGGCTTGGTGAATCCTCCCTAAGTAATTCAGGATATTCCTTTTCTAAGTCTATTAATTCCTTCATCAAGTCATCGTATTCAGAATCCCCAATTTCCGGTTTGTCCAATACATAGTATAAACGATTGTGGTGTTCAATTTTCTCCTGTAATTCTAATATTCTCTCCCTTGCCTTGTGAAATTCATCCATAATTTTCACCTCTTTCTTAACTATACATATCCCCTATCCCAAGGGTTGTCATCCCGAGTCTGCCCATCAGCATGCCCCCGAGGGATCTAAAACCAGATGCTTCGTTAGTATGCTTTCCTGTGGCTCTCAGCATGACACTGGAACCCTTTCCGCCCTGCCTATCCAAAGGGTTGTCATCCCGAGCCCTGCCCATCAGCATGCCCCCGAGGGGTCTAAAGCCAGATGCTTCGTTAGTATGCTTTCTGCAGAACGACGAGGGCGTCGATCCCTACATAGCCCTTATTCTCTAGAACTATTAACCCATTACCTCCAGCTTCACATAAGACAGGGAAATCTTTTTAATCCCAATCCCCGGAAAGGCTATAGACACTATAATATCATCTTTTTCTTTCTTTCTTTCCACTACTGTCCCAATACCCCATTTACTGTGTTTCACCTTTATCCCTGGTTTTATTTCCTGGGAAGATGGTTCCATAGATACCTTAGGTTCAACCTTGGCAAAACCAGTATTAAAGGCTCTCCTAGTTTTATAACTAGCTTTTGGCATTGGGGGTCTGTCTGTTTTTACTTTCTCATCTTCTTCCCATAGTCCCGATGGGGCTACATCCTTTATCTCGTTAATAAATCTTGATGGAGCACAAAAAGTTCTTTGTCCAAATATAGTCCTGGTTTTTGAATAAGTCATATATAGTCTATCCATTGCACGAGTTATTCCTACATAACAAAGTCTTCTTTCCTCCTCCATTTCATCATAGTCTGTTAAAGATCTAGAGTGGGGAAAGAGTCCTTCTTCCATGCCAGCCATAAATACAACAGGGAATTCCAGGCCCTTTGCATTATGCAAGGTCATCAATATGACTGCCCCTTCCTCAGGGTCAAGGCTATCAATATCAGATACTAAGGATATATTCTCTAAAAATGCCTGTAAACTGGTATCTTCACTATTATTTTCAAATTCTGTGGCACCAGATACAAATTCCTCAATATTTTCCAACCTAATGTCTGATTTATCAAGTTTCCCTTCCTCCAGCAAATTTAAATATCCACTATCCTCTAATATCTTCTTTATTAAATCACTTATACCTACATATTCCTTTATGGTGTTAAAATTCATCATCATGGTTGCAAAGTTTCTTATTTTATTCTTTACCCCTTCAGATATTCCTGGCACTTCATCTATTCTTAGAATGATACTAAACATTCCCTCTCCCTTAAATTCAGCATAGGCTTCTATTTTATCTAAAGTGACCTTGCCTATACCTCTTTTAGGAGTGTTTATAATTCTTTTGAGAGATACATCATCCCGGGAATTTTCCAGTAGGGTTAGATAGGCGGTAATATCCTTTATTTCTAGACGGGAATAAAATTTTAAGCCGCCAAAAATTTGATAGGGAATGCCTGACCTCCTTAAAGCGTCCTCAAGTACCCGGGACTGGGCATTAGTCCTATATAAAAGGGCAAAGTCCTTATAGCTTTTATTCTTATTATTTCGACAATTTTCTATTTCCTGGGCAATAAATTTACCCTCCCCATACTCATCATCATTTTCATGAATATGTATAGGATTCCCCTTTTTGTTATCCGTCCATAAGTGTTTATCTTTCCTTCTGGAATTATTCTTTATAACATAATTTGCCACATCCAGAATTTTTTGAGTTGACCTATAGTTTTGCTCCAATTTTATTACCTTAGTATCTGGAAAGTCCTTTTCAAAACTTAGTATATTACCCACATCTGCCCCTCTAAATCCATATATAGATTGATCATCATCTCCAACCACACAAAGATTCTTATAACCTTCCGCTAACATCTTAACCAGTCTATACTGGACATGGTTAGTATCCTGGTATTCATCAACTAATATATATTTGAATTTATTTTGATAATAGCTTAAGACTTCAGGGCAATCTTGAAATAGCTTGATAGTATTGCCTAAAAGGTCATCAAAGTCCATAGCATTATTATCTTTTAACTTTTTTTGATATAGTTGGTAGATAGATCCCATCCTTTCATGGTAATAGTTTCCTTGCTTTTGATTTATATATTCCCCGGGACTGATTAAGTTATCCTTGGCTCCTGAAATACTTTTAATTATATTAGGTATAGAAAATTGTTTTTCTGAGATATTTAACTCCTTTAAACAATCCCCTATTACACTTTTTTGATCAATGGTATCGTAGATAACAAAGTTTCTTTGATAACCAATATTTTCAGAATATCTCCTCAAAAATTTGGCACACATGGAGTGGAAGGTGGAAACCCACATATATTTACTATCAGGTCCAACCAACTTAGCCACCCTTTCTTTCATTTCATTAGCCGCCTTATTAGTAAAGGTAATGGCAAGTATTTGAGAAGGAAAAGCCCTTCCACTATCTATCAAATAGGCAATTCTATGGGTTAATACTCTGGTCTTACCAGAACCTGCCCCTGCTAAAATAAGTAATGGTCCCTCTGTATGTTCCACCCCTTTTGTTTGCTGGGGATTAAGACCTTTCAAAAGATTAGACATGTTTTACTCCTTTCAATAAAAACAAAAATAAAGACTGATATTGCTTCCCTTTTATTATAAAACAACCCCTACTTTTACCTTGAAATTTTCTCTACTCTTACTTGTTCTTCTCCAAGAAGTCTTCCGGCTTTTTTTGCATTAAAATAATTTGTTCCTATTATGCCGGTAATTATAGTGATAGAACCTATTAGGTGATAATAGTAAAAGGATTCCTTTAAAATAACTACTCCTGCAACAATAGATATAACAGTAGAAAGGTTACCAAATATAGATGCCTTTGAAGCAGGCAAGATGGCAAGGGCAAAGTTCATAGAAAAAAATGCCACCACCGAGGACAATATTCCTAAATAAGTAATTGAAAATAAAAAGTCAGTATTTAATAAGGGTTGTAAAAAGTTCCCCACATTCCCATTAATTAAATCTATAATAAAAGCTATTGATGAAAATATTATTGCCCCTGTCCCCATCATAAAATAAGTAATTTCAGCAGAAGAAAAATTAACGGAACTTTTTCTAGATAAAATGTTGTATAGGGAGCCTGTAAAAACAGCAACAAGCAAGAATATTGTCCCAAAAATAGTATTTTGACTATCAGGTCCACTATCTTTTAAAACAATATAGATAACTCCTGCCACTGATAAAAATATGAAAATCCATTGAGTCCTACCAGAAGTCTCATTTAAAAATATTAGACCCATAATTGATACTATTATAGGAATTAAAGCAGTCAATAAACCTGCATGAGAGGTGGAGGAAAACTTAATACCATAAGCTTCAAATATAAAGTATATTACTGGTTGAGCAAAACTTAATATTATTAGATTTTTCAAACTTTTACCCTTATAATTTATTCTTATTAGCTTAAATAATATTAATAAAGATAGGAATGTAAATGCCAATAAAAATCTAAATGCAAGAAGTTTAATAGGACTTGTTATATCCAATGCCCTTTTAGAAAACAAAAAGCTCAACCCGAAAATAATAGCATATAAAAGAGAAAAACCATAGGCTAATAGTTCTTTTGTCTTAGTCAATATTCATTACTCCATTTCCAATGATATATATCATTCTATTATAAATTATAGAAATTTTCTAGGAGAATAGGCAAGATAATTAACAATTACTCTCTTATATAAACTAAATGTTAGCAAAATAATAAAACCTATCAATGGTTGCAGATGATAGGTTTTATTATTAATTATGTTTTTATAGGTAGTAGTTTTTTTCAAACTCATACTTAATTTCATCAAAGGTATATCCCAGTGATAATAAGACCAATAGCTTTATTCTGATTTTCTGTGAAGGCAAATCTTCACCGAAAATTACATTGATATCTCTCAGGTATTTTTCAGACCCTTTAAATCCATATGTATCTGTGAAAAACCTGCCTTTTAATGGTCTTGATGTAAGTACAAGGGGTATATTGGACCTAATTGCTTCCTTTATACCGTCTAGCATTGATTCAGGAATATGACCAGCACCCAAGGCCTGTAATACTATACCATTAACTCCGTCTTTAATACTATTCCTTATATTTCTTGAATCAGATCCAAGGTAACTTGGTATAATATCAACAATCAAACTATCTATATCCCCTAAACCATACTTTTCAATTATCATTGGTTTTCTAAACCATAGTACCTTATCATTATCTATTGTTCCTATGGGCCCAAATTCAATACTTTTAAAGGTATCCAGACGGGTTCTATGAGTTTTAATTGCTTCTCTAGCGGTAATAACCTCTGAAGCAAAGACTATGAGTACACCCATTTCCTTGGCTCCATCATCTCCAGCAACTCTCAAAGAATCAATAATGTTCCTGGGAGCATCAGAACTTATAGCAGATAAATTCCTTTGGGAACCTGTTAATACTATGGGAATGTTCTTATCTATAGTTAAATCCAAGAAATAGGCAGTTTCCTCCATAGTATCTGTACCGTGGGTTATTACCACCCCATCATAACCCTTTTCTATAACATTTAATACATGTTCCCTGAGCTCTATTAAATTTTTAATTGTCATATGGGCACTGGGAATATTTTTAAATTCAAAATCTTTGATAATCATATCCTTCTTTATATCTGATAATGAATCTATTAATTCCTTTGCACCTGCCGATGGTTGGGCATAGCCAGATTCATCTGCCTCCATTGCTATCGTCCCACCGGTAGAAATAAATGCTATCCTCTTCATGAAAAACACCTCCAAAATTATAACTGCTGATTATTATCTATTAAAATCTTTTTTATTAAAAATGCAAAATAAAGGTTAAACCTAGTTTTTGAATCATTTATATCCTTAATATTGTGTTCGACATTTTCACCATTAAACCTTTGTTATTTTCTACAAGTTTAATGGTGTTTTTGGGATTTTCCACGAATAAACATTTATGATAATTACTGAATTGAAAATTATCTGGCAAATTGCTCTTCCCCTTTATGCATTAAACAATGCCTTACGTATATATTTATTTGCATAAAAAAAACAACTAACACTGGAATAGTGCTAGCTGTTTGTATTCTTATAGTTTTTAGACTGGATGAATATTATTTTTCTTATCTAGTAATGTGCTGTCTATTTTGTATTTTTCTGCTTGACGATATTTAAAGAATTCTATAGCGACTTGAGGGAAGGATGCATAGCTTAAAATATCTTCGTCTTGTTCTTGATATTCCTTCATTTCGCCTTGAAGAATCTTTAGTTGGGGTGGTATTAAATCAGCTGGTCTGCCGGTTATTACTTCTTCATTTCCAATAATCTTTTCCTTTATTTCCTTGGAAATTGGTGCAGGGGATTTTCCATATTCGCCCCTTACATATGCCTTAACTTCCTTAGGAATCATTTTGTATCTTTCACCTAGAACTACGTTAAAGACTGCCTGGGTTCCCACTATTTGACTCATTGGAGTAACTAGAGGAGGATAACCAAGATCTTCTCTAACTTTTGGTACTTCTTTAAGAACTTCATCAAATTTATCTTCAGCATTTTGCATTTTTAATTGGGATACAAGGTTTGACAGCATACCACCAGGAACTTGATATATTAGGGCATTTATATCTACACCCATAACCTTTGCATCTAACAAGCCACTATTTAAATAGCTTTCTCTAAGGGGTTTAAAGTGTTCAGCCACCTGATTTAATAGTTTTAGGTCTAAACCTGTATCGTATTCAGTCCCCTCTAATGAGGCAACTAAGGGTTCTGTAGGAGGTTGGGATGTTCCTAGCGCCATTGGTGAAATAGCACAATCCACCACATCTGCCCCTGCTTCTATACATTTTATATAGGTCATTGAACCAGTACCACTAGTTGAGTGGGTATGGACTTGAATTGGAACCTTAACGGTTTCCTTGAGTTTTGATACTAATTCATAGCCATAATATGGGGTTAGAATTCCAGACATATCCTTAACACAGATAGAATCTGCACCTAGGTTTTCCATTTGTTTAGCCAGTTTCAAGTAATATTCAGTATTATGGGCTGGACTTATGGTATAAGAAATAGCTGCTTGGGCATGACCCCCCTCTTGTTTTGTTACCTTCATGGCAACTTCTAAGTTTCTAATATCATTTAGGGCATCAAATATCCTTACCACATCTATACCATTGGAAATTGATTTCTTCACAAACTCTGTTACCACATCATCGGCATAATTTTTATAGCCTAAGAGATTTTGTCCCCTAAGGAGCATCTGCAACTTTGTGTTTTTCACAGCTTTCCTTATTATTCTTAATCTTTCCCAAGGATCTTCGTTTAAAAATCTTAAACATGAGTCAAAAGTTGCTCCTCCCCACATTTCAAGGGAAAAGTATCCTACCTTGTCTAATGTTTCTAAAATAGGTAGCATATCTTCTGTTTTCATTCTGGTAGCAATTAAGGACTGATGGGCATCCCGCAATACAGTTTCGCATATTTGTACCTTTGTCATTTTGTTCCTCCTTATATTCTATAGTCGCAAGTTAATATATAGAAAGACAATAGTCTTGCTGGCTATTGCCTTAATAATTACTATAAATAAAAATACATTTCCATAATATCACAAGAATAGTCTTTCCTCAATATGGTTATTAAAAAACCATTACAATTATTTATTTTAAATAATTATAACTTAAAGGAGCTTTTTAGGGATACTATTCTATTAAATATAATTTTATTTTCTTTTGTACTTTCTGGATCTACATTAAAATAACCGTGGCGGAAGAACTGAAATTTATCTTGAGGATTTACATCTGCCATATTTGGTTCTACAAAGCCCTCTAATACTTCTATAGAATTAGGGTTTATATTATCTAAAAAATCCTCGTCCTCTTCTTGATCTTCATCCAAAATAAGGGGTTCATATAGCCTCATCTCTGCAGGTAGGGCTTGGCTTGCCTCCACCCAGTGAAGTGTCCCCTTTACCTTTCTCCCAGTAAAACCTGTACCGCTTTTAGTTTCAGGGTCGTAAGTGCAGTGGATTTCAACCACATTTCCATCTTGGTCCTTTATCACATCGTTACATTTTATAAAATAAGCATTCTTCAGACGGACTTCATTCCCAGGAAATAATCTGAAATATCTCTTAGGGGGGGTTTCCATAAAATCCTCTTGCTCTATATAAATTTCCCTAGAAAAGGGAATGGTCCTTACTCCCATTTCAGGATTGTCTGGATTATTCTCTGCCTCTAGAAGCTCCACCTGATCCTTTGGGTAGTTGGTTATAACTACCTTTAGGGGTCTTAATA
>CAYMVC010000020.1:0-12603 GCA_964393755.1 uncultured Eubacteriaceae bacterium
ATCGATAATTTAAAATATTACATACGTTCAGTTAAACCTTATTTTGATGACTGAAAAAATATGATATAATAAAATAAATCTATACTAGGGGAGGGTATAATATGCCTTTATACTCATACAAATGTAATAATTGCGGTAATGAATTCGAAATCTTAATCAAGTCAGAAGATAGGGACAAAGAACATATATGCCCTAAATGTGGTGAGAGTAACAGCAAAAGGATTTTTACTAGTTTTTCAACCTATACAAAATCTACCTCAGCACCTTCTTGTGCCGATGGTTGTTCTAGGGGATGAGGGATTTAATTTGGGATTGGAAATCCCATGGAAGACTTAATTAAAATAAAAATGGAGGGGAAAGAGATGAAGGATAAACAAAAAGATATTTTCAAAGGACTGACAAAAGATCAAATTTTTCCCCACCAACTTGCCTTTACTCTCCTTATTCCATTGAGAAATATCTTTCTTTCTCCCAGGAAGCTTATAAACCGGCTAGGAATAAAGGAAAATCATAGGGTACTAGAGATAGGACCAGGTCCTGGGTATTTTAGCCTTAAAATCGCTAATGCACTGGCTGGTGGAGTATTGGTCTTAGCTGATATTCAGCAGGAAATGTTAGATGTGGCTAAGAATAGATTAAACAAGAAAGGTATTTCAAATGTGGACTACCATTTATGTAATGGGATGGACTTTCCCTTTAGGGATAATGAATTTGATAGAATCTTTATGGTGACTGTTTTAGGAGAAATCGAAAACAGAGGGCAATATATAAAGGAATTCTATAGAATACTTAAGCCTAAGGGTCTTATCTCCATATCTGAGCAATGGGGAGATGCGGATAAAATGTCCATAGAAGAAATAAAAGCCTTAGTTACTAAATACGGCTTTAAATTAAAAAAGGTCTATGGTAATAAAAGCAACTTTACCATAAACTTTTCTAAATGAACATTAATTGATCTTAACTTAAGGCCTATCCCAGAACCGCTTGTTGCTTATGGCTTTGGACTAGTATATCATCATATCCATCGCCAATTAGAATAGCCACTTATTGTGTCTTAGGACTAAAGGCAGTATTGATCATACTGAGAACCATAAACTTTAGTAAAGTTATCAAGAATCATATAAAGAATGGATTATTTAATAAGCTTTAGTTTTTCTATTTCAGAGGCATGCCTAATGGTTGAAATTTTGACTAAACGTAAGTCAGTTTTTAACTCCTTTACGTCATCCCTTATATCAGTGACATCCTCCCTCAGCCTGGCAACTTCATCAGTGAGCACCTCAAAGGAACCCTTAGTTTCTTCTTTAAAACTATTCATGTCCTTTTTAAAATTGCTTAAATCATTAGAGAGACTTTTAATAGAGTACCTTGTTTCTTCTTTAAAATCCTTCAAATCTTTTTCTAAGTGGTCAAATCTTGAATTCATTTGACCCATCATTTGTTCTAAAAAAACTTTAGTTTCTTGATCCACCCTTTTACCCCCTAAAACAAATTCTATAAATATATTTTAACATAAAATTATGGAAATGGATATGGAAGTTTACAATTAATAACAAGTAGATTCACAATACTACCAATATAAAAACCAATATAATAAAACCTATGAATCCAAATATAGGATATATAAGACCTACCAATTTAGAAAAGCCCATTTTTGCCAGTGGCAAAGAGGATAGGCAAAAAAGCACCCCTATAAGCATTTTATACTTACTATTGGCAAACCTATTTATAAAACCGGAACCATTGGCTATTGCTGTTGTAAAGATAGCACACCAAAGTATAATGGCATAAAATTTTCTATAACCATCACTGATATAACTAGCTATTTTTAGCATAGGGACATCCGTATATATAACTTCCCCATAATACATAAGCATAGTAAGTAATATTGATAGACCTAAAATATATAATATTAGCCCTCCTACTAGGCCACCGGAAATAGCAGTCTTTTTACTATTTATTATGGGGAGTAATGATGAAAAGACTATAATGATAATTAGAGAATTTGACCCAACATATAAGAGGGAGGAGACCAGGAAGTTTGTTTTCGAGGCTGGATTAAGTTCACCAATGGCGGAAAGACTAAGCCCTCCCCCTATGCTTAAATAAAGACCGGTAAATATAATTCCCAGAATAAGTAGGGGAACTAATATAGAATTTACAAAAGAAAGACCTTCCAGGTCAAATAAAAACACTATATAGGATAGGGTTACCATTACCATCATTCCATAATTAAAGGAAAAGCCCAATTCCTCCCTAAAAATAGCACCACTACCAGCAACCATAACACTAAAACCGGTATATAGGGAAAAAATCATTATAAGGTCTAATACCTTCTTAAGTCTTTTACCAAATATCCTATTTACCAGGTCATCAAAACCTATCACCTTATTATTATAGACTTTTAAAAGGAGGAGGCCACCTATTAGAGAAAATAGTATTCCAGAAATACTTATTCCTATAATACCCTTTAATCCATAGACACCGAAGAATTGGATTATTTCCCTCCCCGAAGCAAATCCTGCCCCTATTACAGTCCCCACATATATAGAAGCCACCTTTAACCAGTTCCTTTTCACTATACCCCTCTCCTTTTATCCAATAGAAATGGAGGACCTTATTTATTTCTTTCTATTATATGGGGCATTGGTAAATAGTGACTAAGACCCATATCTTTGCTTTCTGTTTTTCCATCAGGATAGGTTATTACAAGCTTTGTTTCAACCGTGGCACCTTCCATTCCTTCCACAAGGACTTTTTCTTCCCCTTGGGCTAGGTCAGGGTTAGTCTTATAAACCTTAGATGGCTGGACTTTCTTTAAAGTCTTATGTTGCCATTCAACTATTGGGGGTTTCCCGTAGCCGTATAGGGACATATAGAGTCTGTTACCTATACCCTCTGCCCAAATAAGTATGGGAAAGTTGGTATTGTTTTTAAACTTAAGGTCCTTGACCCCGTATGCTACTGTTGCATCTTGACCATAGGGGACATAGGCAACAGGCATGGAATGATTATGCCTTTCTACGATTTCTAAATTACTGGATACTGAAACATTATATAAGCTAGTGGCTATTTTGCATACTCCCCCACCTACGGTATGAATTATCTGGGAACCGGCATAGGATTCACCAACTTGGTAGCCTTTTCCTTCAACATAAGGTCCAAGGGCCTTGTTTTGGGAGAATATTGCCCCAGGTTGGACCAGGATTCCCGCAATAGACTTGGCTGCCAGGTGGACATTAGATTCCTCACCTGGGGATGGATTTTCTATAACGGCACAAAAGGCTGACATTAAAACATAGGTGCCAACTTCTCCTTGAGCTTTGAGAAAATCCCTGTCACCTGCCCAAGGCAAACTATCTACAGGTCCAGAAATATCAGGGACATCTATTTTTGTATGATTATTTACCTCTACACCCCTAGGTACTAGCAGAGGAAGAGATATTAATATAATAGCTATAAGAATAATATAGAATTTCTTTTTCATATTTAAACCCCCATTAAGTATTGGTCGTTAAATTATATTTATTATTAATAACAATAAATAATGCTTTTCCATATTTCTATTTTGTATATTAGCAAAAACTAGAAATATAGCATTCATTATGTTAATATTTAAGGGGAATAGCTAAGTAGTTTAGCGTTCTGGAGAGGTGGGACCTATGATAAATTCTATTGAATTAAAGAATTTCAAAGCTTTTAAAAAATCTGGAACAGTGGATTTAAAGAAGATAAATATTTTGGTTGGCCCTAATAGTTCTGGGAAATCCAGCTTTATCAAATCTCTATTGACCCTAAAGAATACCATGGATAATAATGATGGAGATATTGTTTTAGACTTAAATAGGGAAATAGGGACTTTCAAAACTATAGTCTTTGATAAGATTTTAGATAATAGGATGAGTTTTTATCTTGATTTTGAAAACAAATCCACCCTTACTAAGGAAGATATTAGAAAGATTGGTCTTAGGCTTATAATGTTTAAAATCACCAATGAATATAGGAAAGATATTAAAAATGATTACGATATAGAGAAAGTATTAACAGGTCTATTGGGGATAAGTAAAGACTATATTGTGGATAACTTAAAAATTGAATTTAATATAAGTCCTTTTGACAAGGTATTTGTGGATAACTTTTTAATAAGATTTACTAATGGGGGAATATGCAGGATTTATTGGGAAAATAATTCCTATCAAATAGTTCTAAATAATGAGCTCTTAAATATCTCTGATATAATAAAGCCCCATAAGTTTTATTTTAAAATTGATGAGGAAAGACTGGTCACAATTAAGGATATTAAGTTAGAAGAAATTGCAATAATAGAATTTATATTAAATGATATTGAAAATAGAATAAGAGATTTTACAAATAAGTTGGTCTATATAGAACCTCTAAGAAATAAGATTGATCGGGTAGAGTATGTGACTAATATTGCCAGTGTAAATACTGTTGGTCCTAAGGGAGAAAATATCCTAAGGTCACTCTTAGGTATTGTTAATGTGGGGAATAAGGATATTAAAGATAGAATTAATTATTGGATAAGAGATTTTGATTTGGGAGAAAGGTTTAAGCTTCAAAAATTGGATGATGATAATTATTCTCTTATGATAAAAAATAAATACACAGGTATATATAATAATATTTTAGATGTGGGGGTGGGGACTAGCCAACTATTGCCCATAATAATTGAAGCTGTAAATTCTGAAGATGGATCTACCCTAATTATAGAAGAACCGGAAACCCATATCCACCCTAATGCCCAATCTAAGCTGGCAGACCTATTTGTAGATTGTGCAAAAAATCAAGACAAGAAGTTTATTATTGAAACTCATAGTATTTTTCTAATAACCCAATTACAAATATTAGTGGCCCAGGGAAGGATTTCCCCAAGGGATGTGAAGGTTTATTACTTCCTTCAAGATGGGGAGGGCTCTAAAATAATGGATATGAAGTTGACTGAAAAGGGTCAATTTCAAGAGGAATGGCCCAGTGGTTTTTTTGATATTCATTATAAATTAGGCAAAGAGCTCTTTAGGCATTTATAGGGTGAAGTCATGAGATTGGAAATTACCCTATGCAAAGAGGTTATTAGAAATAAGTTTAATATTGATGACAGGTATAATAATTTACGAAGTAGAATAAATCGGCACACCTTGATTTTAAATGATGAATTATTAGAAATATATGAAAAGGATGCTAAGGAAAATAAATACCAAGCCCAATTTGAAAATTGGTACTTTTCCCTTATAGGTTCTGCTAAGAAACTTAGGAAGCTTAATACCCCAGTCCTGAACCCTGAGGGTCAAATAAAGGAAGGGGAGGAAGGCTATCTTGTAGCTAACTTAGCAGCTATTTCAAAGGATAAGGTTGCTGTAGGCAAGATAGAAAATTCCATATCAAAATATTATAAAAATACATATTTTATTGGAGAAGATATTTTTAATAGGAATAAAAGCCATACCATTACTATGGGAGATATAGGGAATATCTGGACCAATAAAATTTTAACCCATTTTTTTGACATATATGAAACCCCCATTAGGCTAGAAATAGGGATGGGAGATGATTCTGCCCTCCTGGGAAAGTATCTTTCCTTATTTTATAAAGACTCTAAGAAGATCACCATAAAAGATACATATATTCATAAAAACCAAAGAAACCTGGATAATTACGTTCTAAGATATATTGATAGATACAAAACTAAGATCACCTTTAGGGCATTTTGGAATCAGCATATCAGGGATAGGTTAATTGAGAAGTTTACTAATTATAATGGTTATGATACTAGCGTTATTATTGACAATAAAAAACTATCCCACCATTCTATGATCCAATCTGATGATTATATAATTGATATAGGATATAGATTAAGGGTTTTTGGTGATAAGGATGATGGAAAGACTGAACAAGAGGTAATAAATATTTCAAAAATATAGTATATTTCCCCTTTCTTTTGTCTAGAATTAAAGTATAGATAAGAAAGGGGTTTTTATTATGTCCGGTCTTGAAAAATACAAGGAAATAAACACTTTAGAGATAATAAAAAACCAGTGGAAAGAATTATCAAAATTATTTCTGAAAAAAGAGCAGGTGAATATAGAAAAACAAGAGAGAGAGAAAGAAAGAAAAGCATTTTTACAAATAGTTTATAAGGCAAAAGAAGATTGGCAGGATTCTCAAAACTATTTTGAAAATGTTTCTAATCCGGATTTAGTGGATTTGGCAATCCATCGAATGGAAGCGGCAAAGATTTTTTATATGTATCTATTGAAGGAAGCCAAGAGAAAGGGCATTTCAGTATAGCCATTAACCCTCTAGCTTTCTATAAAGGGTGGCAATACTAATACCAAGTTCTTTTGCCACCTGGTGTTTAGAATCAAGATCATTAGCCCTACCCTTTAACTTATTTTCAATAATGTCTTTTTCAAACTTTTTAGTCATATCTGCCAGGGAGAGGTTTTTAGCCTCTCCATTTATTTTTACCTTTTTACTGATATTATCTATTCCGATCATATCATTTTCTTCAAAAATAATAGCATATTCTATAAGGTTGCGGAGTTCTCGGATATTTCCCGGATAGGAATAATTCATTAGGAATCTTTCACATTCCCTGGTAAAGCCTAAAATATTCTTTTTATATACCTTTAAAAAATGGTGGAGGAAATGCCTGGCAAGGATAATAATATCAAAACCCCTTTCTCTCAGGGGAGGTATATAGATTGGTACCACATTAAGCCTATAAAATAAATCCCTTCTAAAGGTGCTTTTTTCAATCATGGTTTGTACATCCCTATGGGTAGCGGAAATAATTCTAGGATTAACCCTAATAGTAGAGTTTCCACCCACCCTGGTAATTTCTTTTTCTTCCAAGGCCCTTAAGAGTTTGACTTGCATTGGGTAGTCTAGATCACCTATTTCATCTAAGAACAGGGTACCCTGGCTGGCAACTTCAAACTTCCCCTTCTTTCCAGTAGAACTTGCTCCTGTGAAGGATCCCTTTTCATATCCAAATAGTTCACTTTCTATAAGGGATTCGGGAATAGCACCACAATTAATGGGTACGAATATGTCATTCTTCCGTTGGCTGAGGGTGTGAATTGCCCTGGCGAAGATTTCTTTACCAGTCCCTGTTTCTCCAATAAGCATTACGGCAACATCTTTTTCAGCAACCTGGATAGCCTGTTGGCGGGCATATATAAGGGTCTCACTTTCCCCAACAATATCATCAAAGGTTATAAGGTTTCTATCCTTTTCTGACCTGAAAACTGATTCTTTCATCTTATTAAAGTCAGTAAGTATTAAAATGGTGTCCTTTTTCCCACCGCCATTTATTTTTATGGGATTAGAATTAATGAGAAAGGTGGAGCCATTTAAGCTTATGGGACCCACTTCCCCAGAAAAGTCTATCTTTTCTAAGGCTTGGAAGGTCTCTCTTCCTAATACTTCCTTTATAGAGGCTAGCTTATCTGGGTCTAGTTCTAATTTCTCATTGATACACATATTAGTATTTAGGATTTTTTTATCCTCATTAAAGATTATGATACCTTCATTTAATGAGTTAATTAAGGTCATAAGTTCAGCAGACCGATATTTTAATTGTAGTCCTATATTTTTTTCATTTAAGATGGTGGAAATAATATGGCTTAATTGATTTTGTAGGTTTAAAAAGTCTCCCTGATTACTTAGAAGATAATTTTTAACCCTTTCATCAAAGGCACACATGCCTAGGACTCCAATAATATCCTGGTTAAAGGTAATTGGCATACAAAGTTCAATAAGCTCCTTACAGTCTTCCCTATTATAACAATTTAAACAGATGCTATCCTTCCTAGGATTTTCTATAAAATATTGTTGACCGGTGATAAGGCATTGGTGGAAGGCGGAGTTCTTAGGGGCAGCCTTTCCTATATTTATATCCCTAGGGTTGGTAGAAACTATTCTTTGTAAGCTTTGATCTACAATAGTAATATCAATACTGATTATTGCATGGATTGATTCTATTATATGATGAAGTTCAGACCGAATACTTTTTAATAAACTCACTTTATGGTCCCCCATTAGCTTTTATTTACATTTATTTTATCATTTATCAGATATTTCTGCAATTTTATCATAAGTGATAAAATAATTATTATAAATGAAAATGCCTCTATATGCTTGAAGCTAATAGGTTAATATAATAAATACCTTGAATTCGTCCTTATGATTTATCAATAATGATATTTTTTCCAGACTCCTATTTTCTTAGATTTCTTAAAGCCTTTATCCAGTGCCATATTGGGGATATTTATCTATAAATGAAGGTTTGGTATAAATCTTGCATAATATTATATAAAGGGGTTTTAATATTATGGGGGTGGCTATGTGATAAATTATCTGAATATTATTAAAATTATAAAAAATCAGGTAAAGCCGGCTTTAGGTTGCACAGAACCGGGGGCTGTTGCTTATGGGGTGGCTAGGGCTAAGGAAATCATAGGGGAGGAAGTCCAGGAAATAGAAATTATTACTGATAAAAACATTATGAAAAACGGTTTGGTGGTGGGGATACCCGGTACCGAGGAAGAAGGTATTATCTTTGCTGCAGCCCTTTCCTTAATAATTGGTAAATCTGAATATGGTTTAGAGGTTTTAAAGGATCTTAGCCAAGAAGATATTGATTTGGCACAGGGAATTGTAGATTCTAAGATAATATCCCTGGATTATGATAAATCAAAGGAAGGTCTATACATTCACATTAGGGCTAGGGGAGCCAATAATACATCCACTGTTATTATTGAAAACTCCCATACTAATATTGTACTAGAGAAGAAAAACCAAGAAATATTATTTGATAAGAATCTTGACCAGGTGAAAGAAAATGCCGGCAGTAAAGAAAATAAGGAAATAAAGTATAATTTAAAAAACTATACCTTTGATGAGTTATTTGATTTTGTGGATAGGGTGGATATTGGGGATATAGATTTTATTCAAGATGGAATGAAAATGAATATGACCATGGCGGAGGTGGGCTTGTCAGGTAAGTTAAAAACCAGGATGGGGATTGAATTTTATAATAAAGCTGAAAATACTATATCTAAGGCTAAGGCATATACCATAGCTGCCTCTGAGGCCAGGATGGTGGGTTGGCCTTTACCGGTGATGAGTAGTGCTGGATCAGGCAACCATGGACTAGTAGCTATTATACCTCCAACCTACATTGGGGAAGCATTAGGTCTTCCAAGGGAAAAAATTATCAGAGCTATAACCCTTAGCCACCTAATAACCATCTATGTTAAGGTTCACATTGGGTCCTTATCTCCAGTCTGTGGATGTGGTGTTGCAGCAGGTATTGGATGTGCAGCTGCCCTTACCTATTTAAATGGTGGAAATAGGGGTCAGATCAAAACATCTATTAATAACATGATAGGCGGTTTGGCAGGTATGGTTTGTGATGGGGCAAAATTTGGTTGTGCTTATAAGTTGGGAATTTCAGTAACAGCAGCCGCCGATGCCTCTTTTATGGCATTAAGAAATATAGAAATTCCACCTAGCAATGGAATCATAGGGGATAGCCCGGAACAATCTATAAGAAATCTAGCAAGGCTTTCCATAGCAGGCATGAAGGCTGTTGACCAAACAATATTAGAAATCATGTTGGCAAAACTTAAATAGGGAAGTCTCAAGTTTAGTCCATTATAAAATCTAAGCATATTAATTTCACTATCCTAATATAGATATACTAGGACAATGGTAAAAATGAGGTGATTTAATGGGCTTAGAATTGGAGGTAATTATAGCCTATGGCTTTGGGTTGATACTCCTATATATTGTAGGATATGGGCTATATAAGGTTTTTAGCAAACCTTTAAAGTGGATAGGTATACTATTATTCAATGGGATAATAGGGGGGCTTGTACTATTACTTATAAATCTAGTTGGGAATTTTTTTAAGTTTTCTATTGCAATAAATCCCATAACTGCCCTAGTTGCAGGATTTTTGGGAATTCCCGGTATAATACTGATAATACTAATAAGGGGAATACTTTAAAACTGGCTCTTCAGGGGTCAGTTTTTTTAAATTGTGGATAAAAAATGGAAATAATCAAAAGATAAAGAAAAATGTCATTTTTTCTAGTTAAAAGATTAGTTGAAATTGATATAATATGTTTTAGTAGTAAATTATTAGGGTAACTAAAAGAATATAATATAAAATGAGGAGGGAGAAATATGTCCAGATCAGATAAAGGTGGGTTTTGGCAGGGTATGTTTTTTGGTGGTTTAGTAGGAGGAATTGTTGGACTTCTATTTGCACCCCAAACTGGGAAAGAAACAAGGAAGATTTTAAAAGAAAAGGGTCAGGACCTACAGGGAAATATAGTAGAGAAGAGTGACTTAGCTTTACATCAACTAGATGAATACAAGGAAGAAATGAAAAATAAAATCGGAGAAACAAAGGATGTACTTAAGGTAAAACTCGATGAAACAAAGGATCTTACCCAGGATAAGGTGGAACTTATTAAAGCAAAGTCCCAAGTTATTAAGGAAAAGATAGTAAGTGCTAAGAAAAAACTTGAAGAAGATGCAGATGAAGTGATTGATGATATAGAAGAGGAAATAGCAGAAGTCATTGAAGAGGAAGAATAGAAGAATAAACAAGGGCACTTTATAGTGCCCATTATAATGATAAGGGGGAAACGGAATGTTAGTAGAATTATGGCAGGTAGGAGTTTTTATTGTAGCCTTGAGTTTTTTAGCCTTAACCATATATCTAATAGGTGCGCTTCAGGGACTAAGTAGAACCATGGAGCAATTAAGGGCAATAGTAGGTGCTAATCAGGATAATATCCATTCTATCACTAAAGAATTAAATGAAATTAGCAAGAATGCCACATCCATTACAAAAGATATAGCAAAGGATATGGATAATATTAATGATATGGTAGAATCTTTAAATAATACTAGCCAAATGGTAGAGGAAACAGTCCAATTAAGTAGAGATAATGTTATTTTACCTATTATGGGTTTAGTGAACTTAGGTCAAGGTATAAAGCAAGCAAAAGACAAATTCAGCAAAAAAAAGTAGGGCGACCTGTGGTCATCCCAATGGTTTTGTAGGGGCGACCAGTGGTCGCCAGAAGGTTTAATGTAAAAATGGAAGCTCAGGTCTCGTTACACTCGCCTGAGTAAGTCATTTGTAACAAATCAAAGATTTGAACAACTGACTTATAGGGGCGACCAGTGGTCGCCAGAGGGGTTCAGACTTATATTAGGGAGGATAGTCAGATGATTTTACAAATAAAAGATCAATTTGATGAAGAAAAAGGTAGGTGGCATATTGAACTAGAAGGGGAAGCTGATGTTTATACAGTAAATAGCTTTAAGGAAAGAATGCATAAATTACTAGATGAAAAGATGGCGGATGTTGAAATTGATGGGACATCACTTCAATATATAGATAGTATAGGTTTAGGGGCTCTTATAGGGCTGAGGGGGAGAATGGCAGATCAAGAAAAAATACTTATAATAAAAAATGTTCAGCCAAATGTAAGGAAACTTTTAAAAATTACAGGTTTGGATAAAATTTTTATTATAGAGCAGGAGGATTAAAATGATGGGAAACCAAACAATTCATAATGATGAAAACCATATTGAAACTAGGGACATTATATCCCTCAATTTACCTAATGCGCCAGAGTATGTGAGTATTGCTAGGCTAACCCTTTCAGGCATAGCAAACCGGATGGGATTTAATATAGAGGATATTGAAGATTTAAAGGTTGCTGTTGCTGAGGCTTGTACAAATGCTATAAAACATGGCTGTGGGAAGGACAGTAATTACTCTATAGAATTTTCAATTTTAAAGGATAAACTCAGGATAGAGATTGTAGATGGTGGAGAGGGCTTTGATTATGAAAAGGTAAAAGAACCAGACCTAACTAAACCCAGGGAAGGAGGTTTGGGACTTTTTATAATTAAAACCTTAATGGATGAAGTGCATATATATAATAATACTAGGAGTTGTGGCACAAGAATTATAATGAGCAAGAATCTGGGGGAATCCTAAATGACAAAGGAAATGGTGGTAAAAGGGAAGATATCCCAAGAAAAAATAGCCATAAAGGAACTTTTTCAAGAGTATGCAAAAACCAAGGATGTAGGTATTAGAAATCAGCTAATTGAAAAGTTTATCTATATTCCAGAAATACTATCGAAGAAATATATAAATAAAGGCACAGATTATGAAGATATATTTCAGGTAGCAAGTATGGGCCTAATTTTTGCAATCGAGAGATTTGACCTTTCCAGGGGTTATGAGTTCGCCAGCTTTGCCACACCAACAATAATCGGTGAAATAAAGAAGCATTTCAGAGACAAAGAATGGCTGATTCGGGCCCCTAGAAGAATTCAAAACCTATCTAAGAAAATAAATGTAACTAAGGTAGAATTACAACAAACCTTATTAAGAACACCTACTATTGAAGATATAGCAAAACATTTAAATGTAACCACTGAGGAAGTGATAGAGGCAATGGAAGGTAGTTATGCCTATTCACCAAAATCTTTGGACATGACCTATAAGGTTCATTCAGATGATAAGGAGCTGTCCCTAATAGATAT
>CAYMVC010000020.1:12613-13052 GCA_964393755.1 uncultured Eubacteriaceae bacterium
AGGTATAGATAATAAAGATTTTTTATTAAAAACAATGGATAAATTAAATGAAACAGAGAAGATAATAGTTAAGGATAGATTTTATAATATGAAAACCCAAAGTGAAATTGCTAATAAGCTAGGGGTTTCCCAAATGACTATCTCAAGATTAGAAAAAAAGATAATAGCTAAATTCAAAAAAGAATTGTATAAATAAAAAAATAAATTGAAATACTAAGAAAAAAGTCCTTGCAAAAAAATCTAGATGGTGTTATTATCTTAAAGCTGACCTTTTTACGGAGGGAAGCGAAAAAAGGTTTTTCATTCCAATAAAAAAACTTGTTGACAAGAATGAGAAACTCTAGTATAGTTATAAAGGTCGCCACCGAGCGACACAACAAGGTTTTGTAGGGGCGACCTGTGGTCGTCCGAAAGATTGGTCTTTGAAAATAGAACAGTG
>CAYMVC010000021.1:0-3507 GCA_964393755.1 uncultured Eubacteriaceae bacterium
TGCATATGGTAGAAAACCAATAAGTGAAGCTATTGATAATACCATGGCAGATCCCGTCTTTTCTGTAATATAAAAGATAATAGCCATTTGTAATATGGCACTTGTAATAAGTGAAACTGCCTGTCCTGCATATATTGTAAAAAACTTCTGTTTCCAATTATATTTTTCCATAATTATTATCTCCTTAATTCTAATTATCTTATCTTAACTTCCATAAAAAATATTCCAGGCAATAAAAAATGCAGGCTTAAATCCACGATGTGGCTTTAGTCTGCATATATACAATATATGAACAATTTAAAAGGACATAGTTAAAAAAGGAATAGTAAAAAAACTATTGCTTATCCTAACTAAATGAATGCTCAATATCGTAAAATAAACATGCAAAAAAGCCTATCACATAGAATAGATTCTGCTTTTTTTATTATTACAAGTTTATCTTAAACGTATTGAAGCAATCATAGTTCTGCTTCCTCCTAAATCCTTATTAATACTAAAAATTATTCTAACATAATAAAATAATATAATCAATAATTTTATTTTTCCGGTATCAATATTCCAACTTATTTTATAAATCTAAAGATTGGTTTTTCCTCTTTAAATAACCAATGATTTAAATAGCCATATAAAATTATAGCTGGCAAAGATAGAAGAAACCATAATATGCTATATACTAAGCATATTTGCCCCATAAAGTTTAGTGTTTGATTGCTATAATCCCAAATATTCAAACCTAACCATACATTGAAAACTAAACCAAAAATCAATTCAAGAGATGTGATTATTATACAGGCTATTCCCTGTTGTAATAATAATGGTTTTTTAGCTGTAAAATAACGCTCACTAAATAATCCTATAGATATAAAACATAGACCACCTAGAAAAAACATTTCCATAAAGGAATATCCCCTCCAAAGAATTTCAATAAAAAAATATAAGGTCCCACCAATTAAAAATAATATGGAATATTTAACTGTTTGATTCATCTTCCTCATCCTTTATACATTCTAGATAATATTTTTCCTATTATATAGTCTAAAGAATTCCCTTTTAAATATCCCTAAGATGGATATACACTTTTTTCCTTAGGTACAAGATATTTGCTATGATCCCTAGCTATCTTCTTTGTGTCACTTATTAGTCCGAAGCAATTTTTCTTTTATAACCTGTATAATGTGCTTGTCCAGTTCCTGACTTTTCTTTACCAATTCATTCTTATCATAGTCCCCTTCCTCTATCATCCTGTTAATTTCCTCCCTTAAGGACTCTAATTTACCCAGCATTTCCATCCTCCATTACATAAGACAATCATTCATTATATTATATGCCCTCAGGTCATATGTGGCAACTGGTATTTTTATAAGTCATATATGTAAAGAGGTTGTCAGAATCATATTATAATGAAATTGAGGTGATTTTAATGTTTTCTTATCGACTAAAACAACTACGTGAAGACTTAGGTATAACTCAAGATGAATTGGCAAAATTACTTAACTTAACCCAAAGTACCATAGCATATTATGAAAATGGCAGGAAGATGCCTACATTAGAAAATGCAATAATCATAGCAAAAATTTTTGAAACAAGCTTGGACTACTTAGTTGGTGTATCTGAATGTCGGAAGGCTGAAATTATAAAAGAAAACCAAGAAACTTATCCCTCTAATACATTATTAAATGACATTGATAACTTATCAGCTGATAGCTTAAAAGATTTAGAATACTTTATAAGTTTTTTAAAATTCAGGGATTTACAAACAACCAAGGATACCAGTGATCTATAAATCACCCTAAAAACAAGAGTCAAAAATCAGTGTTTTTCTACTAATTTTTGACCCCTCTGCCCATTATATATTGGGATTAATACTTATTATTTTCCCTCCAAAATTTTATCATATCCTTTTTATTTTCGATATTAAAGGTCACTATATTATATAGCAATTCAAAATCTACTTTATCTGTCCATTTGATTCTAAACAGCTCTTGTGTGTGAGAATATCCTGCTTTTTTTATTTCTTTTTCAAACAGATTGATGACAACTGCCTCAGGTGCTACAGCTATATGATCTTTAGCAACACTAAAACCAATGATAAAAGTTCCATGGTCACTGAACATAGGCTGATTCCACCTAATCTCTTCTTTCAATTGAGGAAATTTCTCTTTAATATTATTTAGGATACTTTCCATTCGCCTTTTTTTATCCAGCTCACCAATACTATCTAAGAACACTTGAAAATTTTTCATATTATCCACCCTTTTCTATATCTATACCATCACGGAACTTGGAATAATCAAATTTCTTTATATATTTTTTATATTAGGCTATAATAACTCTAGTTTGTCCCAGATTGGTAAAAGATTTCCCCTTTAAGAAAGAGAAAAAGGGTATAATAAGAAATACAGACTATGTTTAAGGAATGGTAAAATGATTGAAAAGTTTAATGCTTTTATAGAGGATCTGGCAAATACAAAGGTAACACCAAATGTATATAATCAATATTCTTATGGTTCTAAGGAAAATTCAGTAAGAAGAAATAACCTATTTATCTATCTAAAGCAGATGTATGAATTAAAACCAAATATTATTTTACTAGCAGAGGCCCCAGGATACAGGGGAAGTCGAGTTACAGGGGTACCCTTTACCAGTGAACACTTACTTATGAATAATATGGAAGGTCTTGAGCTTTTCGGTAAGAAAAATGGCTACAGATTACCCATTGAAAATGATAAATTGCTAAAGGAAGCTACTGCCACCATTATATGGGATAGCTTGATAAAATGTAACATAATGGCTTTAGGATGGAATGCATTCCCCTTCCATCCCCATAAAAAGAGTAATGAAATGAGCAACAGAACCCCATTAAAAAAAGAGCTTTTAATGGGGCAAAATCATCTCCTGCAAATATTAGAAATCTTTGAAATTCGTAAAATAATTGCAGTAGGTAATAAGGCAGAGGAAAGTCTTCGCCTATTAGGCTTTAATTATCAAAAAGTAAGACATCCTGCTCAAGGTGGTAAAAATCAATTTATGGAAGGAATAAAATCCATAAGAGTCGATATAAATAAATGATTGTACTATATTATCTATTTTTCTAAATAATACTTCATAACATTTTTCACCTTAGGTATAAGATATTTGCTGCCTCCCCTTGACTCTACGTTTTCTATTAACATTGAAATTACAATCTTCGGGTCTTCCACATCCATGGCAACAAACCAGCCGTTTTCACGTACTTTCTCCTCTTGACCTTTCTTTAATTCTGCTGTCCCGGTCTTACCTGCTAGTTTAATATTATCTAGTTTTCCACTGTGACCGGTGCCCTTTTTATCCTCTATAACATTGATAAAACTATTTAACAATGTCTTTCTTGTGTTATCTGATAATACATCTTCCTTCCAAACCTTGGTTTCGTCATTTGTTTCTAATAAAGGCTCCATAATATCCCCGTCGTTTACCATTGCACTGTATACCAATGACAGATGTAAAGGGCTTAACATTACCTGACCT
>CAYMVC010000021.1:3517-6375 GCA_964393755.1 uncultured Eubacteriaceae bacterium
GCCATATCCGGTGTCAGCTAGGAGTATTTCATTTTCAATTTTATCACCACTTACGATTTGAGAGTTTGCCATAGGATATCCTACCGGTATATCTTCACCGAAACCAAATTTCTTGGCACCTTCTATGAAATTCTTTTCACCTATTTTAATTGCAGTCATTGCAAAGTAAATATTATCAGAATAAACTATAGCATCATTTAAGTCTACATTTGAAATTTCCTGATTTACACGATTAACCATATAATTACCCCATGAACTGTCTTTTTGCCAACCCTTGCCTTGGATGCTAGCTTTTTCACTGGGATTAATTATTCCTCTTTCCAGGCCTATAGCTGCTGTAACTAATTTAAATGTGGAACCGGGGGAATAGGACTTATTAAACTTATTTTCAAATACATCCACATCCATCTTATCCCACTTTTCCCTCTGTGCATTAGATATATATGTGGTATATAGATTGGAATCAAATGACGGAGAACTGACCATTGCCAGGACTTCACCAGTTCTTGGATCAATGGCTGTAGATGCCCCTACATCTCCTCCCATTTCAGTATATATTTTCTTTTGAAGTTCCATATCTATTGTTACATTCAAGTCCTTACCATCCTTAGCTTCCTTCTTAACTAGGCTTATCCTCTCTACCTCTTTCCCATCTTTTATTTTAGATATATATATTTCTGCCCCGTCGATAGGTCTAAGGCTTTTCTCATATACTTCTTCCAGCCCAAATCTTCCTACTATACTGGTACCGGTATAGACATTATCCTCATCTTTTTCTAACTCTTCAGCTGTAATTGGTCTAATATATCCAATTAAGGAGCCTAAGGCCTCCCCACCAGGATATACCCTTTCATTTACTTCCTGATATATAACCCCTTCTATCTCTAATACCTTATTTAATAATTCCTTATTGTCTAATGACAGTTTTACTATAGGGACAAAGTGTTCCGGGTTGGTATTCCTATCCAACTCCTTTTCTATTATTTCCTCATTTATATCCAGCAAGCCAGCAAGAGTCGGAGTACTCAATCTGTCATATCTTCCAGGATGAATTCCCACATTATATCTTGTACCATTTACAGCAAGATCTTTCCCGGATCTATCATAAATTTCACCCCTTTTACCCTTTGAAAAAGATACTCCCACTTTATCTCCCTTATCCATTTGAGGAAAAATAAGACCTTCATTCCATTCTAGAGTCCACTGATTACCCTTATCAGTGTTTTCCTTAACCATTTTTACTTCATAATCATCTTGGATAACTTCCCCAGCAATAGTATTCATTCTTAAGCTGAACCTTATGATTTGGTCTTCTTTTTCTACTTCTTTTATATCTATATTTATTCCATCAGCTTCAATCCCATCATAAATGTTGACATACCTAGAGATGAAATCATCTTTGCTTATGTAATCTTTGGACTTCTGGGACAGCATACTATACATTTTTTCATAATCTTTGGACTCCCAGCTTTCTTTATAAGTATTGAAATAATCAATAGGCTTTTTATCACTACAGGCGGTGAATATCAATAATACTGATATAAAAAAAATAAATAATAATAAAATCTTAAACTTTTTCATATTGCCCCCTCTTTCAAAATAATAATAATATTAAATTCATAAATCCCCGTGAAAACCGGACTTATTGTCATTTATTTAGCTATTTACATTAGCTTATCTTCCCTTTCCTTCTTTGTATTGTTCTTATATTTTATCACTTTTCTTAAGTAATTCATCTTTTATTTGATATCTTTTTCTCCAGGACACAAAATTAATTGTTCAGGTCCTTATTCTTTGAAGTTAAAAGAATAACTACAAAAGTTGAAAATAACTATTGACAATTTTCTATATTAGTCTTAAGATAATAATAATAAATTTTAAATGCTTTGAAGGAGAGAAAGATATCTTATCTTACTTACAGAGAGTTGGATATGGTGAAAGCCAACATTAAGAGGGTATGTAATATTCACTCCCTAGCTGATTCGTTTAACGACTTATTCAAGTAGACGAATCCGAAAGCCCATCGTTATAGGGGATAGGACTGTTGGGTCTGATTGAGTGATGACATTGTCATAATTAGGGTGGTACCACGGATTATATAATCTTTCGTCCCTATGAGTATAGCTATATGCTGTACTGATAGGAGCGAAAGATTTTTTTATGATCTAACACGGCCTATGTGGCCACCTCCTAACTTCAATCAACACTAACAAATATTAAAGGAGGATTAGAAAATGAAAAAAAGTAATGTGAACAAATTAATGGCAGTAGCGTTAGCAGGTATGATGATGGTAACAGGTTGTAGCGCAAGTAATATTAAGGCTTCAGAGGTGGCAAAGGGTGAAAAATCTTATACTATTGGAATAAGTCAGTTAGCTGAACACCCCTCTCTAGACGAAGCAAAACGTGGATTTGTGGATGGATTAAAAGAACTTGATGTTGATGTAAATATTGTTTATCGAAATGCCCAGGGGGATATTCCAAATACAGTAACTATTGCACAAAAATTCGTTAAAGACAAAGTAGATTTAATATATGCAATTGCAACACCTTCGGCACAAAGTGCAAGACAAACCACAGATGATATACCAATATTGTTTAGTGCAGTAACCGACCCGGTTCAGACAGGAATCGTCCAGGACTGGAAAGATGTTGGTGGTAATATAACAGGAACTTCCGACAAGGCCCCTATTAAAGATCAGCTTAAAATGTATAAGGAAATTGATCCAAATATAAAAACCATAGGTATTATATATAGCACTAGCGAAACAAATTCCGAAATTCAATTAAAAGAAGTAAAGGAGCTGGCACCTGAATTAGAATTAGATGTGGTAGAAGTTGGGGTAACGACTGTTAGT
>CAYMVC010000021.1:6385-13014 GCA_964393755.1 uncultured Eubacteriaceae bacterium
TTAGTGATATGCCCCAAGCTTTAGATTCATTATTAACCAAGATAGATGCATTATACATTATTACTGATAACCTTGTGGCTTCTTCAATGCAGCTTGTTGCCAATAAACTTATTGAATATGATAAAGTTTCAATTTGTTCATTTGAGGAAAGTTCAGTGGACGAAGGAATATTAATTACAAATGGACTAAGCTATTATGAACTAGGTAAACAAACAGCACAAATGGCTAAGGAAATTTTAGTCGATGGTAAAAGCGTATTAGACATACCTGTTGGTCTAGCAGAAAAGACAATTACAACTGTTAATGTAAAAACATTAAGGACATTAGGATTAGATGAAAATTTGCCAATTATTAAAAATGCAGTAAAGGTTGGAGAATAATATGAAATTATTACAAACGTCATTTGAACAAGGATTAATATTTGCAATTTTGGCAATGGGAGTAACCTTAACTTACAAGATTTTAGATATTTCTGACCTTTCAGTTGAGGGTACCTTCCCCTTTGGTGCCTTTCTATTTGGTAGATTTATTACTATGGGGGTTAACCCATTAGTAAGTACACTTTTAGCATTTTGTATAGGCTCCTTAGCAGGTCTTTTGACTTCTGCACTTTTTATTAAATTAAAGATAAGACCTTTATTAGCTGGCATTCTTACTATGACAATACTTTACTCTGTAAACCTTAGAATAAATGGTAAGGCTAATATACCTCTTTTCAATTTTGATTCTATCTTTGATTTGGGACCAACTCTAATAGTTTTAGCTAGTATTGTATTAATGATTAAGATATTAATTGATCTTTTCTTAAAAACTGAAACAGGCTATTTATTAATAGCTACTGGTGATAATGAATCTCTAGTTCGTTCCCTTGGTGAAAATAGCAATAAATATAAAATTATGGGACTAATGCTTGCTAATGGTTTAGTTGCATTAAGTGGTGCCTTAATGGCTCAGTACCAGGGTTTTGTCGATATAACTATGGGCGCTTCAATTATAGTAGTTGCACTTGCATCTATTATTATTGGAGATACAGTAAGGAAAAATTCCAGCTTATTAAAAAGTACTACAAGAGCTATACTTGGTGCAGTGGTATATAAAATTATAGGGGGAATTGCAATAGACTTAGGTCTATCCCCTGATGATTTAAGAGCCATAAGTGCAACTATTGTAATAGTATTTATAGCTTATAACAATTTTTCCCTTGATATTATTGGGATAAAAAAACTAAAGGAAAGGGGTGGTCACCATGCTAAGAATTCAAAACCTGTCAAAGAGTTTTAACAAAGATACAGAAAATGAAATAAATCTATTTAAAAGATTTAATTTAGAAATAGAAGAAAAAAAATGTACAGCAATAATTGGTTCAAATGGATGTGGTAAAAGCACTTTCCTCAATATGATAGCTGGAAGTATATTAAATGATAGTGGTGAAATAGTTTTAAATGGTAAGGATATATCAAAATTTAGAGAAGAAAAAAGAGCAAAATATATAGGAAGAGTATATCAGGACCCATCAATGGGTGTATCTCCTTCATTAACAATATTGGAGAATATGTCTTTAGTAGATAAAAAGGGTGAAAAATTTACATTAAGAAAATTAATAAAGAAAAATAATATTAATAAATATGTAAAATTATTAAAAGACTTAGACTTAGGTCTTGAAAATAAATTAAATACAAAGGTAAGATTCTTATCGGGAGGACAAAGACAATCATTATCACTTATAATGGCGACTATGAAGCTACCAGAGTTACTATTACTGGATGAGCATACAGCTGCCCTTGACCCAAAGACCTCCCATGTAGTTATTAAAAAGACAAAAGAGCTTTTGGATAAATACAAGATAACAACCATAATGATATCTCATAATATGAAGGATGCCATAGAATATTCAGATAGAATAATCATGCTTGATAAGGGTGAAATAGTGCTTGACAAGCCAAGTAAGGATGTTACCGAAGAAGAGCTTATAGAGATTTACAGAGCTAAGTTAGCAGGTTAAAATAACCCAATTGGCAAGGGGACATTTTTCTCTTGACACATAATATATATGAAGGAATTTGATATAAGGCTACTTATGGAAAAAATGAGGACACTACTTATCAGTTAATAATTGATTGTTTTTAAAAAAGTCTTTCCAAGGATCCTCTGTCCTAATTCTTAAAAGAGCTTCCTGCATACCTATTCCGTTAGGAGCAATGTTATCCAGTTCATCCCAGCTTATGGGCATTGCCACTGGTGCCCCCTTTCTAGCCCTAATAGAATAGGGGGCAATACTTGTGGCTCCCCTGCCGTTACGAAGCCAGTCGATAAAAATCTTATTTGTCCTTTTTTCCTTTCTCACATTTGCTGTATAGCGATCAGGCCATTTCCCCACCATTACCTCAACTACTCGTCTGGAAAAATCGTAAAAAGTATCCCAGGAAACGGCAGCTACTAAGGGCACGATAACGTGATATCCTTTGCCACCGCTTGTCTTTAGATAGGAATCTAGGGAAAGTTCGGTGAGGATTCCCCTTAGATCCCTTGCGCCCTGACGCAACCTTTCTATATCCATTTCCACATCCGGATCCAGGTCAAATACCATTATGTCTGGCTTTTCAAGGTCATCCACCCGACTCCCCCATAGGTGAAATTCTATTGTGCCCATCTGTGCTTGAAGTATTAAATCCGACTGGTTATCAATATAGAAATATTCCTCCGTCTCCCCACCACTTTTAATAATCGGTATCCTGTTAATGTCCTTATTGGCAGGTCCCGGGTGTTTCTGGAAGAAACAAGGCTGGGATATTCCTCGGGGACACCGTACAAGAGTTATAATTCTATTGCCTACATAGGGCAACATCCGCTCTGATACCTGTTCATAGTATCGAATTATATCAATTTTCTTAAATTTTGGATCCTCAAAAATAACCTTATCAGGATTGGTAATTTTGATTCCTTTAATAATTATGTTATTATTTCCCATCATTGTCTCCTTTTCTTCATGGGGTAACGATTCCGGTATATCACTTCTGGAATACTCAAATTGTATCTCCTTCGGTTTTTTATCTGTTCGTAAACCCTTATAGCTGGCCTGTCTTAAGAGATTGTCTTTGGTCAATTCGGCAAACTTTATTTCTGCAACTTGGCTGGGTTCAAGCCAGATAATTGTTTCTCCTGGCCTTTGTAAGGGGGGGGCCTTAAATGGAGAGGAATTCCTTTGCAGAACCCTAAATTTTACTTCTAGCTCTTTTATTTCCAACTGGCTAAAACCCGTTCCGGCACGTCCCATATATATTAACTTATCATCCCTGTAAATGCCTAGGAGTAAGGAACTTATCCCCCTTGCCTTTTTATCGGATAGAGTAAACCCTCCTATAACAAATTCCTGTCTTTTTTCGCATTTTATCTTGATCCAATCTCCGTTTCTTGTACCACTATAGATTGAATCAGCTTTTTTCCCTATAATCCCCTCCATGCCTAACTCACAAGCAGCATTGAAACTTTCCTTCCCATTTCCCTGGACATGCCTACTATAATGAAGATTTTTAGGGACATCCTTTAATAATGCAAGAAGTTTTTCCTTCCGCTCTATTAAGGTCAACCCTCTAATATCTAAGCCATCTATTGCCAAAAGATCGAAGGTAATATAGGCAAGGTTTCCCTTACTAGGATTTCTCATATAAGCCTGCAGTCCTTGGAAGTCTGTCTTTCCCGATTCATCGGTTACAACCATTTCACCATCAAGGACCAAGGGCCTTCCTCCTGCCAAATCAATTAAAGAAGAAGCAATGGAAGGAAATCGCTTTGTATAATCATGGTTGTTCCGTGTGACCAGTCGTGCACTATTGCCTTCTACATAAGCGATAATTCTAAAGCCATCATATTTTAATTCATACAGCCATTCATCTCCATTTAGGGCTCCCCCTGATACTGATTTGGCCAGTTGTACATCTGTTGCATCAAAGGGGTTTCTGATGACCTTCTCCCCTATTCCTTCTTCAATTTCCTCCATAGTACGCCCAGTGCGAATGCTGACATTAAAATCTGCTATTCCGCTATCATCCTTTACATATTTATCCCTTTCATTTATCAAAAGCCAGTTGTTGCCCTTGTATCCGTTTTTTGCCTTCATCCTTACTAAAGCCCATTTACCCTTAAGCCGCCTTCCATTTAGGACAAATTTAAGGGAACCCTTTTCAATTCCTTCATCTACATCCGTAAGGGGTTCCCAAGTACCCTCATCCCAAAGCATAACTATTCCACCACCGTATTGACCCTTTGGAATTGTTCCCTCAAAATTCCTATATTCTAAAGGATGATCCTCCACTTTTATTGCAAGCCTTTTGTTCACTGGGTGGTAGGATGGTCCCTTAGGTACCGCCCAACTAAGGAGGACCCCACGCCACTCTAAGCGAAGGTCATAGTGGTCATTACGGGCAATGTGGTGTTGGACAACAAAGCGAAGATGTTCTTCCGGTTCTACATAATTACCTTCTGGCTCAAGAGTTCTATTAAAATCTCTTTTTCTATTATAGGCTCCAAGCTTTTCTTCCATTATGCTGTATGCCTATCCTTTTTTGCTTTCTCCACACTGGCTTTTAGGGCCTCCATTAAGTCTATGACTTTGCCTTCTTGTCCAGTCTCCTCAGCCACAATCTCTTTGCCGGAAATTTTAGCTTCTATCAGTTCTCGTAATTTAACTTGATATTCATCTTTATATTGGGAGGGATCAAAAGGTGTATCCATTGAATTAATCAACATTTTGGCCATATTAAGTTCTTCTTCTGAGGACTCAGGTTTATTGTATTGTTTTTGTAGGTCTTTAACCTCGTCAGCATAAAACATAGTGGAAATTAGAATACCATCCTCTCTAGGGATGATTGACATCAATGTATCCTTGGTACCCATAACTGCTTTGCCGATAGCAACCTTTTGTTCAGCCATCAATGCCCCACGGAGTAGCTCAAAGGCCTTTTCACCCCCTGCTTCTGGTATAGCCTGGTAGGTCTTATCATAATAGACGGGAGATATTTGATTTAGTTCGGCGAAGTGGAGAATTTGGATGGATTTTTCCTTTTCTGTTTTTATCTTTTCAATATCATTGTCAGTGATTACAACATATTTTCCATCATCATATTCAAATCCCTTGACAATATCCTCCGACTTTACCTCTTTGCCACAATGACCACAGGTTTTTTTGTAACGGATTCGGCTATTGTCCTCCTTATGCAATTGATTAAAACGTATATCATTATCTCGCGTGGCAGTGTACATTCCAATCGGAATTGCCACCATTCCAAATGTTATTACAGATTTACTAGATACCCTAGCCATAGTAAACACCTCCAAGTTTAGTGTTACCAGCTATGCTGTAAGGTATACCCTGTATAGTTTTCTAAAAGCTAGATATCCACCAGCAAATTACTCTTTCATTCCTGTATAGATATGAATGGCATCTCGTAAAAATTCAGCTGTACCAGGTTGTTCCTTATCGTAGTATGCTGTAAATCTTTTATCATAAACATAACTTTGAGCAAGACCTGCATGTGCTTCCTTACTGTACTTACTCCAGTAAAAAGTTAGCCATTGTTTGTGTAAATCGGCTGCCTTTTGAGCAATATCACTAGATGGATCTCCGGTTTTAAAAGCCTTAGCTAATGTTTCTGCTAGTTGCTCTGATAGCTTAGTTACAGCTTCATGTTCTTCTCGAGTCATGTTCATTACTTTTTCATTCGATCTCTCAATTGTTTCTACACCATACTTTTCACGAAGTTCTTTCCCATATTTACGCTCATTTTCATCTATCATTCTTTGCTTAAATCCCTCAAACTTCTTTTTATCTGACATCTTAATTCTCCCTTCTTTTGAGATAATTGTTTGATTTACATTGGCTATCAGTAGTTCTAGCCTTTCTTTTTTTGCAAGGAGCTTTTGATAATGTTCTTTAAGTGCAGCTACTTCATCAAAGGAAGGCTCATTTATAATATCCTTTATTCCATTTAAGCTAAAGTCAAGTTCTCTATAAAAAAGGATTTGCTGTAATCTATCCACCTCTGCCTGACCATATATCCGATATCCTGATGAATTAATTCTAGCCGGTCTAAGAATACCAATCTCATCATAATATCTCAAAGTTCTTCCGCTAACGCCTGCCAACTTTCCTAGCATTTGCACTGTATATTCCATCAACTCACCTCCTTGTAAATTATGATACACCTTTACGCAACGTCAATGTCAACAGTATTTAATAAAAAATTTAACTACAATAATCCCCTTTTTAAAGGGTATGTTAAACTTGCCTGTAGAAAATGATTTCTTAGCTGTTCAATATTCTTAGTAGGGTTGGATTTTTTCAATATGTTTTTCAATGGATTTAAAAATATAGATATAACATTTGCTATCATGGAAATCCAATTAAGAAACGTCGTGAATCCTATATACTATTTTGATTCCTCTTTCTTCTCTTTTTCTCTTTATAGTTTTCTATAACATGGTTAATGGTTAAGAGAGGATGATAAAACATCATTCTCGGTCCGCTATATCTCATCACTTTTTTAATTTTTATCCTCATATCTTCCTTATAGCAATGTATTTTACAGTTTTGACAAAATGTCTTTGTTTTCATAAATGGACAAAGTTCTATC
>CAYMVC010000022.1:0-12782 GCA_964393755.1 uncultured Eubacteriaceae bacterium
GATATCCGTAAAATTCTGAATATCTATATATCTTCTAAGCTTTCCAGCCACAATTTCAAAATATTCAATACCTTCTTTTTCAATTAATTGCCTTTCGATACCGTCTTTAGTCCCTATATAGGCAACATCATATCCCCTATCCTTCAAGTATGGGTATAGGGCTATGTTGGGGGTTACGTGACCAGCTGTACCGCCACCGGTAAGTATTATTCTTTTCATGGTATTTCACCTCTTATTGTTTTTATAATAAAATTATGCATAATATAATTGTTAAAAAATATATATGAATAGAATTATCTATTTAATAATGGGGTATTGAAATGATTAAAAAATTAGCATATTTTATATTTTCTATGGTATTTCTAATCTTAATACTCTTAATGGTTCTTTTTCCTAACCAAGCCTTTGCTGCTTCAAAAAATGGATTAACTATATGGTTTTATAATGTACTACCTTCCCTATTACCATTTTTTATAGGCACAGAAATTTTATTTGGTTTAGGAATTGTTCACTTTATTGGAGTGCTCCTAGAACCTATTATGTATCCCTTATTTAAAGTACCTGGTATTGGATCTTTTGCATATATTATGAGTATCACATCAGGCTATCCAATGGGAACAAAAATTACAAGTGATTTACGAAATCAAAATTTATGTACTAAAGAAGAGGGTCAGAGGCTTCTATCATTTTGTAGCACTTCAGGTCCATTATTCATGATTGGTGCTGTTGCCGTGGGTATGTTCAATAATCTATACCTAGGTATTATTTTACTACTATCCCATTATGCTGGATCAATTGCAACTGGTCTTTGCTTTAGGTTTTATGGTAAAAGTAAAGAACAACTACATACAAAAAAATATACTAACCCTATAAAAGCTATGAATAGAGCTAGGAAAAAGGATGGAAGAAAATTCGGCATACTTTTTGGTGATGCTGTTAGGAATTCCTTTAACACTTTATTAGTAATAGGTGGATTTATTATATTTTTTTCAGTTATTATAGAATTATTCTCAACAATTAAAGTTTTTGATTTCCTTATATATATTTTTTCTCCAGTAATCTCACTATTCAAATTTTCTGATACCCTATTTAAAGGCTTAATAGGAGGAATTTTAGAAATAACAAATGGAGCTGAAATTATTAGTAAATCCTGTGATACTGTTTTATTAAAAGGAACATTTCTTTCATTTATCATTGGATGGGGAGGTTTATCAATTCATGCTCAGGCAATTAGCTTTATTAGTAAAACAGATTTGAAAATATATCCTTATATATTTGCCAAAATACTTCATGGTGTATTTTCAACCATTATAATTTTTATACTTATAAAGATGCCTCTAATTTCCTTTAAAAATACCCTGGAACAAGTTTTTTATAGTTTTGAACATACTATCTCTTTAAAGATAGGCTGGATAAATAAATTGCTTCTAAGTTCTGCTTATTATTTCTGTGTAATGGTTATCTTTCTGCTATTTAGTATTGTTTTGTTTAGCATAAGTAAGATGAAGAAAAACACCTAGAATAAATTTATATTTATTAATTAGTTTTAGATAAATTTATACCTTTTAACTCTTTTCTATTTTCATCTATTGTTTTATGCAATTCCTCCAATTGATTTTGTAATTTCAAAAGAATAGAATCTGCATATTCATTTGTACCAAGTCTAATTTCCTTAGCATTTTCTTGGGATTTTTGTATTATACTTTCTGCCTGTTGATGGGCACTTTTTGTTATTTCATTTTCATCAACCATTTGTCTAATATAATTTTCTGCCTCTTGAGTTATTGTTTCGGCTTCTTTCTGAGCCTCTATTAAAATCTTTTTTCTTTCTTCCTTAACCCATTGTGCCTGCTTAATTTCATCGGGTAAGTTAACTCTTATATCCTGAATCAAACTTAATAATTCCTCTCCATCTACCAAAACTCGACTAGAAAATGGCATAGCTGTAGCACTTTCTATTGCATCTTCTAATTGCTCCAATAAGTACATAATTTGCATACTTCTCCCCCATTTTTAACTATTTTATCTTATTAAATATAGCTTCCTCAACCACCTTTGGAACAAGACCATTTATACATCCGTTCAAAATAGCTACTTCTTTAATTATACTAGAGCTAATATAAGAATATTTACTACTAGTCATCATAAACATGGTTTCTACCCTTGGAGATAATTTCTTGTTCATTAAAGCCATTTGAAATTCATATTCAAAATCTGATACAGCCCTTAAACCCTTTATAATAACATCTATATCTTTGCTTTTAACATAGTCAATTAAAAGACCTGAAAAACTATCTATTTGAATATTTGAAAAATCAGAAGTTGTTTTCTTTAATAGATCAATTCTTTCCTCAACTGAAAAAAATGCCTTTTTGTTTTGGTTATGTAGTACAGCTACTACTACATTATCAAAAATACAGGCAGCCCTTTTTATAATATCCAAGTGACCATTTGTAACAGGATCGAAGCTACCTGGGTAGATGCAAGAATTCATTTGATTTCCTCCAGTCCATAGAATGACAATATTGTGTTACCGTATTTTCTTTCCGTTAAACATACAATACCCTTAGGAACAGTAATTATATCGTTTTTGTCATGTTCCACTATAATCATACCAGATATATTTAATAAATTTGTTTCTATTATAACAAATAATGCTGGTTCAATTAACCCCTTTATATAAGGAGGGTCTAGAAAGATGATATCTACCTTTATATTTTGAGAAGAAATATATTTAATACCATCTATAAACTTTTTTACTAACAAGGTGGATTTATCTAAAAAGTTAGTTATAAACAGATTTTTTTTTATAATAGATATGCTTTCCTTGTGATTCTCAATAAATAAACATGTTTTTGCACCCCTACTCAGTGCCTCTATCCCAATATTCCCTGTTCCTGAAAACCCATCTATAAAGGTACAGCCTATTACATCATCACCAATTATACTGAATAATGCTTCTTTTATCCTACTTGATGTGGGTCGAATTCTATTACTTTTCGGTGTTATCAGTGTTCTTCCCTTTGCACTGCCTGTAATTACCCTCATATTTACCTCCCAAAACTCATATTAATTTTAGCATAGTTTGTAAAACTTAAAAAGTATTTTTTGATTCTATTTAGAGTTTCATATTATAAAGAATTAAAAAAACAGAAAATAGGATAGTTCTTCCTATTTCCCATAGTTAACACTACTATAATTATTTATTTATCTGGTATAGATCTTTCATATTGTTCAATCATTTTTTTCACCATATATCCGCCCACATATCCATCCTGCCTTGAGGGTAATTTCACCTTGTCTTGCTTGTCGTAACTTGCTATTTTAAATTCATTTGCCACTTCAAGTTTAAATTGATCAAGACTTTTCCTTGCTTCTGGTACCAATACCCTATTTATTCCACTTTTATTAGCCGGCATAATTTCACCTCCAATTAATCTAACATTAATTTAACCAGAAGTAAAAAATATTAAACCAGTAATAATATTCTATAATAATAATTTTCAATTTAAGCAACTACTGTCAATTTCTTTTTGAAATTTTTTTTCTATATATTTTTCAATAGTCTTATATCTTCCTGATTGAATAATATCCTCACTGGCCTTCCTAGCCTTTGAAATAATTTCAATATCAGTAATTATATTTCCAATTTTTAGTTCAGGTAATCCATGTTGTCTTACACCTAAAAATTCCCCTGGTCCCCTTAATGTTAGATCCTTTTCGGCAATTATAAATCCATTGTTTGTGCTGGTCATTATTTTCATTCGCTCCTGTGTTATCTCATTCTTATTATCCGATATAAGAAAACAATATGATTTATAAGGACCTCTTCCCACCCTACCACGTAATTGATGTAACTGTGCCAATCCAAATCTTTCAGCATTATAAATAACCATTATGCTGGCATTTGGTACATTAATTCCTACTTCTATAATAGTGGTAGATATTAAAACATTTATAATCCCCTCCTGAAATTGTTTCATTATTATATCTTTTTCATTAGCCTTTAATTTTCCATGAATAAGTGCTATTTTTTCAGTAGTGAAATAGTTAGTTTCTAAATATTTTTTAAGTTCAATAACTGATTCTGCTTCTATTTTATTTGATTCTTCAACAAGGGGACATACTATATAAACTTGCCTTCCACCTTTTACATGTTCTTTAAGAAAACCATAGAGTCTTTTTTCTAAATCATTTTTTATATGAAATGTTTGAATTGGTTTTCTCCCAACTGGCAACTCATCTATCAATGATATATCCAGATCACCATATAGGGTATGGGCTAGTGTTCTAGGTATAGGTGTGGCAGTCATAATCATAATATGGGGATTAATACCTTTTTTCCCCAATAATGTCCTTTGCTTTACTCCAAAACGGTGCTGTTCATCTGTTATTACCAAACCTAAATTATAAAAATCAATACCTTTTTGTATTATTGCATGGGTACCAATAACAATATCTATTTTACCCCTGCCAATTCCTTTTATAATATCCTTCTTCTGTACTTGACTTATGTTTCCAGTTAATAAGCATATATTTATATTAAATGATTTAAATAATTGACACAAAGACAAGTAATGCTGATTTGCCAAAATTTCTGTTGGTGCCATCATTGCTCCTTGAAAGCCATTTAAACTTGTTATAAGCAATGCTATCGCAGCAACAATGGTTTTACCCGATCCTACATCACCCTGTACCAATCTATTCATAGTTTTCCCTGATGAAAGATCTTTTCCTATCTCACCAACAACAATTGATTGAGCTTTAGTTAATTTATAGGGTAACTTATTTATAAATCTCCCTATCTCAGGTAGCATTTTAAAAATATGCCCCTTTGACTTATTAATGCTCTTTTCCTTAATTAATTTTAATGACATTAGCAATAAAAAGAATTCATCAAAAATTAATCTTTCTTTAGCAATATTATAACTATCAAAATTTTTTGGAAAATGTATATTTTCTATGGCGAATTGAATATGACAGAGTCTATATTTAATTCTTAATTCTTCAGGTATATATTCATTAATCTTTGAACTGGTTTCTTCCAAGGCAAGACTAATAAATCTTCTAATTTCCTTTTGATATAGTTTAGTTGTAAGTTTATAATTGGGAATAATACCTTGATCAATATCACTTATGTTATCTAAAGGTTTATAATCTGGAGAAATAATTTCAATCCCCTTGTAGGTCTTCTTTACTTTTCCATAAATGTAATAACTTTTTCCAATTATAAGATTACTTTTTAAAAAGGGTTTATTAAACCAAACTGCCTCTCCAATAGATTTTTCATCTTCAATCAGCACCCTAGTTATGGTTAGACTTTTTTCTTTAATAAATCTATCCTTATAAATCTTTTTAACTTTAACAAGAAAACCAGAATATTCTTGATCTTTACCTTCCGCCAATAAAGTTATTTTTCTTCTGTCTTCATATGATCTTGGGAAAAAATATAATAAATCCTCAATGGTTTCAATATTTAATTTTGTTAATTCTTTATATTTTTTAGGACCTATTCCTTTAATGTTTTTAATCGAATCATTAATTTTCAATTTTTATCACCCATAATTAAATAATAAAAAAGTTAACTTGAATAAAAAAAGAGCCTTACACTCTTTTTTTATTCAACACTAATTATATAATAATATAATGGTTGACCACCCTGATGTGATTCTATGTCTATATTTGGAAACTTCTCCTCTAAGATGGTAAGTATGTTTTCCCCATCCTTCTCTGATACCTCATCACCAACAAATAAAGTGACAAGCTCATCATCCTGGTCTATCATTTCCTCTATAAGTTGGCTTGTAACCTTATCAATATTTTGCCCAGAGGCAACAATATTACCTTCATATAAACCAATAATATCATCTTTTTTTATTTCAATACCATTTACCTTAGAATCCCTAATAGCATAAGTAACCTGTCCGGTTTTAACTTCCCCAATTGCTGAAGTCATTTGTTCGTAGTTGCCTTTACTATCCATTTCTGGATTAAAGGTTAACAAGGCTGATATCCCTTGGGGTATTGTTTTAGTGGGCAATACTTCAATATCTTTTTTAGATATCTGTTTTGCTTGGTTTGCAGCCAGTAGTATATTGCCATTATTAGGTAATATAAATATATGTTTAGCATTTAATTTATCAATTTCAATTAAAAAGTCTTCTGTACTAGGATTCATTGTTTGTCCGCCCTGGATGATACTTTCAACACCTAAGTCCATTAAAACCTTTGTTATTCCTTCTCCAGAAGCCACTGCAATAAAGGAATAATCTCTTTCCTTTACATTTTTATCAATTTCTACTCCATCAGTAGTATTTAAATTTAATTGATTTCTATGTTGTTCTTTCATATTATCAATTTTTATATTTTTCAATTCTCCAAACCCTAAGGCATATTCTAAAACTTCCCCTGGATTATTGGTATGGACATGGACTTTAATAACATTTTCATCCCCAACCACTACCTGGGAATCACCTTTTTCAGCTAGGTAGGTCTTTATTTCATTAATAAAAGAATCCCTTGCCATAATCATAAATTCTGTACAATAGGTATGCTTTATGTCCACTCCTGTAATAACACCAGTTTCTCTTCCAGCTGATGGGTGTTTTTCATTATTTTCTATAGTTATCTCATCCTCAAAAAATGCCTTATATGCACCCTCCATTATATAAATAAGTCCTTTTCCCCCTGCATCAACAACACCTGCATCTTTTAACACTGGTAGCATCTCTGGTGTTTGTTCCAATACCATCTTACAATGGTTAATTACCTGCTGTAAAAATGTATCCATAGTAATATTTACATAATCCTTGGAGTTTTCAATTGCATATTGACCTGCTTCCCTTGCTATTGTTAGAATAGTTCCTTCGGTAGGTTTCATAACAGCCTTATATGCCATGTCAGCCCCTGATTGGAAGGCGATACTTAAATCATTAATATTTAATTGTTCTTTATGTTTACAAGCCTTAGCAAATCCCCTAAATAATTGAGATAATATTACACCTGAATTACCCCGTGCTCCCATAAGAGAACCGCTTGATGCTGCATCTGCTACTTTTGATAAACTATCATTATTTAATTTGGCTACTTCCTTAGCAGCAAATTGAATGGTTAAAGCCATATTAGTTCCAGTATCCCCATCTGGTACAGGGAAAACGTTAAGCTCATTTACTATCCCCTTATTATTTTCTAAATTATTTGCAGCAAAAATAATCATTTTTCTCAAAAGGGGACCATCTATATTTTTAATATTCAATCCAGTACCTCCTTGCAACAATTAAACTCTAACACTTTCAACATTTACATTTACCTTAATAACTTTTAAACCAGTTAAATTTTCCACTGTATATTTTACTCTATCAATAATGTTTTCTGCAACTACAGAAATCTTTATCCCAAATTCAACAATAACAAAAAGGTCTATAGTTAATTTACCTTCATCTTCAACTACTTTAACACCCCTACTTAAATGTTCACGTTTTAATAATTCTACTATACCATCTTTGCCCTTCTTTGTTGCCATACCAACTAAACCATAACATTCCATTGCAGCAAGACCTGCAATATTTGCAAGTAAATCTTCTGAAATATATATATTTCCTAATTCATTACCCATTTTAGCAGGCAAATTATTAACCTCCTTTTATATAAAAAAGTCTAATATAAATTTATTCATTTATATTCTATCTTATAAGGACCTATACTTCAACTAATGGATATAAATTTATTTAATTTAATCCTTATTGCATTTATAATTATTCTTATGTTACAATGTATTTGCCATAGAAAGCAATATATTTATTTTGAGGAAGAGTTATAAAGGAGGTGGAATTAATGGCAAATAAATGCAGTATATGTAATAAAGGAGTTATTTCGGGTAATAAAATAAGCCACTCCACTAGACATACAAAAAGAACCTGGAATCCTAATTTAAAAAAGGTTAGGGCAATTGTAAATGGTGCTCCCAAAAGAATTTCAGTTTGCACCAGATGTTTACGTTCAGGTAAGGTAGAGAGAGCTATTTAATAAAACACGTGCTATGAATAAAATCACAGCACGTTTTTATTTTGTTATAATTTGACTATTCCTTGGACTTGGTAATCTTAACTAAAATACTTCTAATAAATTTGGGGAGTTTTAAGAAAAATATCTTCATTTACACTAATCCTCCTTTATTGCATAAAATAATATTAATTTCTAAGTAGACAGAATCCTAAAACTATTAACATCATGGCAATCATAAATAACCATTTATTTATAGTAAAGATTGTAAGTAGTAAAATTATTAATATAAGAAATAATACCACAGTAATCATTAGGTGTTTTTTATACCTTAACCATATTTTCCATTTCATAAAATCACATCCGGGTCATATTCATAATTAAAAATAATATAATTATAATAAATATCCATAATATGATATTAGGAAGAATAAAAATAAATATCAGTAAACCAAATCCTATTAATGTGAAGGCTAGTAATTTCTTATGATAATTTCTCAATTAAATCTCCTTTAACAAAAAAATAAAGGCTTATAATATCATATTATTATAAGCCTTTATTTATGTTACATTATATAGCTAGGTCCTTTGCAAAAATTACTAGCAGTAAACCTGACTTAATAGAAATTCTTATTTTATTTTTGCTTAATACATTGCTAATTCCAAAGGGATTGGATTTTATCATATCTTTATTATATAAAGGATATTCTAAACCATCTGTTAAAATTCCTGTCACTTTATCTGAATAGGGTAATAAAGACACCACATCCCCTATTTCACCATAGAATTCTATCTCTTTATTTATTAAATAGACTATATTGTTTTCATTAATAATAGAAACTTTGAAGCCCTTAAGGACCAAGTTTTCCATTAAATAAATATTACCTATGCTATGGTCAATCCTATCCCCTATAACACCTAGCAAGATAATTTCTTTTATAGGAAGTCTTGCTGCATATTGAAGAGCTAACTGGGTATCAGTTTCATCCTTCTTTGTGGGATACTTTATAATTTCCACATTAAGACTTTTATAATATTCTAAGTCGTTTGGTGATATAGAATCCAGGTCACCAATAATAACATCGGGCTTTATTCCTAGGTCCTTTAAATGGTTAGCCCCCCCATCAGCGCAAATAATATATTCAGGCATTAATTCTTTAAATAAATTTAAGTAGAAGTCTTTATTAGACATTTGACCAAAAGACACAATAAAAGCCTTCATTTTATCCCTCTTTAAACTAATATAATCTGCTGCTTTCTATTTCTTCTGTAAAGTAAGTGTAGCTTTCATACCTATATTTGTTTATTTTGTTTTGTTGTAATGCTTCAATAACAGCACAATTAGGCTCATGTATATGTATACAGGAACTAAATTTACATTTGCCAAGAAACCTTCTAAATTCAGGAAAAAAATACATCAATTCTTCTTTTTTTATATCTTTTATATCTAAGGAACTAAATCCTGGAGTGTCTACAACATATCCGTTTTCCCCATAAGGTAATAATTCAACATGCCTGGTTGTATGTTTGCCCCTATTAATTTTCTCACTTACCATACTGGTTTCTAAGTTGTACTCATTATTAATTTTATTAAGAATAGAAGACTTACCCACCCCAGATGGACCTGCAAAAACTGATATATGATTACTTAAAAGTTGTATTAATTCTTCAATTCCTAAACCTTCTTTTACACTGGTAAATATTATAGGATAACCTGCCTTTTCGTACCTATCTATAATATCTTTTTCATCAATAGTATCCTTGTCAGATAAGTCGACTTTATTAATACATATAACTAACCTTAATTTTTGTTTTTCACCTAGTAGTAAGAAACGGTCTAAAAGTTGAAGATTTGGATTAGGATTTGTCAGTGAAAAAACTATTATTCCTTGATCCACATTTGAAACAGGTGGTCTATTCAATTGGTTTCTCCTAGGTAGAATTTTCTCTATAACACCTTGGCCATTTTCCAGCACTTTAAATTTAACATTATCACCTACCATAGGTGTAACCTTATCTTTTCTAAATATTCCCCTAGCCCTACATTCTATAATCTCATTTTTATTCTTTGAAACATAGTAGAAGCCACCTATTCCTTTAATAATTACACCCTTATCCATTTACACACTCCATCTATCAAAATGAAATAAATCCATCAGTAAATTTCTTCCCATCTATTTTTACAGTATAAAATTGAGCTCCCGTTCCCTTTATAGGTATATTTAATAAACCTTCTTCAATGGAATGTTGCTTTTCATATACCTTATTAAGTGTATTGTCCTGATAATCCAATAACTCTATGGTGATAACAACATTTTGTTTTTCCTCTTCATTAGGTGTATAGTGGGTTAAATCCACTTCTATATTTTTTATTGTTATTTTCCCTTTGCTTAGCACAATATTCACTTCGGTATTTTTTTGCACTTCACCCTTTGCCTTTGGATCCTGACTAATTACATAATCTTTATCATAGGTTTCACTGACTTCATATTTAATATCGCCAATATTTAATCCAAAAGAGTTTAACAATTCTTTAGCTTCTTCTAGGGGCTTCCCCACTATATTAGGTGTACTAATAGTTTCTTTACCCTTACTGACGAATAAATCTACTTTTCTTCCCTCTTCAATTTCTAAACCCTCTTTAGGAGACTGGTCATATACCTTGCCGTTTTCAAAGTCATCATTAAATTCATACTTGATTTCTCCTATATCAAAACCTAATTTATCTAGAAGACTTGTAGCATCTACCTCAAATTTTCCGATTAAAGATGGCATTTCTATCTGTTTAGGTCCATTGCTTACAATTAGTTTAACTAATTGATTTTCTTTAATTGTTCTACCTTGGCCAGGGTCTTGACTAATGACAAAGTCCTTTTCCACCTCATTGTTATATTTTCTTTCGACTATTTCTGCTTCTAAGTTATGGTCTTTTAATACTTTAATTGCCTCATCAACATGGTAGTTTTCTACATTAGGGACTTCAACTTCTTTAACTCCAAAATAATTTCCAATATGGAAAACTAAAGCACCCAATAAACTTGCTACTATAAAAAAAGCAATTAGCAATAATACCAGCTTTAACTTTTTATTTTTTCCTTTTTTATTACTTTTTTCCTTTTTCTCCTTATTTTCTTTTTCTTCTTTTACTATAGGACTAATTTGAGTAGGTGCATCATCATCGAAATAATCATCCTGAATAAAATTTGAATTAGGTTCTATGAACACCCTATTCAAATCATTAATTAAGAAAGATGTATTTAAGTACCTGTCATCAGGTGTTTTCTTTAATAGCTTTAATATAATAGAGTTTAGACTTTCGGGGATTGATTCGCTGATTTCTTTCGGTGATATTAATTCCCCCTGTATATGCTGGAGGGCAACTGCAACAGATGTTTCTCCCTTGAAGGGTACCTCCCCTGTTACCATTTCATACATAACTATTCCTAGAGAATATAGGTCTGATTTTTCATTAACAAAGCCACCACGGGCTTGCTCAGGCGACAAATAGTGGACAGATCCCATAGTGTCCTCCACCTGGGTCACAGTTGAACTGGTAATAGCCCTTGCAATCCCAAAATCAGTTACCTTGGCAATACCATCTTGAGTAATAATTATATTGTGAGGTTTAATATCCCTATGGATAATATGATTCTTATGAGCATGTCCTAATGCTGATGCTATTTGTATACCAATACTTATAGCTTTTTTCCAATCAATTTTTTCATTTTCCTTGATATATTCTTTTAAGGTTTTACCACTTACTAATTCCATAACTATATAATGTATATTTCCTTCTACCCCAACATCGTAAATGCTTACAATGTTTTGATGGGATAAACTGGCAGCTGATTGGGATTCCCTTTTAAACTTTTTAATAAATTGTTCATCATGGGTAAATTCTTGTCTTAATACCTTTATTGCAACAAATCTATTTAATAATTTATCCTTTGCCTTATATACAATGGCCATTCCACCTTGTCCAATTACCTCTATCAATTCATACCTATTACTTAATACCTTTCCAAGTAGCATATTATCTCCACCTCCTAGCTCTGAAAAATAATTGTAGTAATATTATCCTTACCACCATTATCATTAGCATAATTAATTAACAATTCCGCTTTTTGTTGAAAATCTATATCTTTTCTTAATGTCTCATATATTTTCCCCTCGGACACAGAATTAATTAAACCATCTGTGCAAAGTAATATAATATCATTAGAACCAATTCTATAGTTATATATATCTGGTTCAACTTTTCTATCAGTACCTAGCGCCCTTGTTATTACATTTTTTTGTGGATGAACTAGGGCATCCATCTTACTAATTTTTCCTTCCTTAACTAATTCTGCAACTAAAGAGTGATCCTCTGTCAATTGTTTAATGCCATTATCATTTATTCTATATGCCCTACTATCCCCAATATGTATAATATATATCTTGTGATCAAAACTTATTATTAATGTCAATGTAGTACCCATTCCATTATAAAGAGGTAAGCTTTGTGATTTTTCCAGTATTTCAATATTGATATTATCTACTAAATGCTTAATGTTTTTAATATTAAATATAAATTCATCCCGACCATGATTTTCCTCGAAAAACTTTTGAATGCTATCAATAGCCATCTTACTAGCTATTTCACCCCCATTATGCCCCCCCATCCCGTCAGCAACTGCAAATACACAAAATTTAGGATAAAATTCATCAATAATTAGGTAAGAATCCTCATTTCGCTTCCTAATCATCCCAATGTGGGTCTTATATCCTATTTTCATATT
>CAYMVC010000023.1:0-6151 GCA_964393755.1 uncultured Eubacteriaceae bacterium
AAGATAATAAAGACTTTGAAGAATTCAAATTAAATTTACCGGGAGTTCATAATATATATAATTCTTTATTTGCTATATTTTTAGGAAGGTTTTATGGATTAAGCCATAGGGAAATTCAGTCAGGATTAAGTGGTTTTAAGCCTAGCCAAATGAGAATGGACATATTTGAAAATAATAAAATAAAAGTTATTAATGATTCTTATAATGCAAATCCTGATTCTATGAGGGCAGCCTTGGAGGTCTTAAAAAATAGTGGCAGTGAAAATAGAAGAGTTGCAATTTTAGGTGATATGTTGGAATTGGGTAAATGGACAGAAAGGGCACATTTTGATATAGGTAAAATCCTTGGGGAGTTTAAAATAGATGCCCTAATCACCATAGGTGAATATGGAAAGTTTTATTTAGAGGGTGCCAGAGAAAATGGCTTGCCGGCTAAAAATGGTAAGACTTTTAAATCTAACAAGGAAGCAAATATGTACCTGGATAGTTTTCTCAGAGATGGAGATATAATACTTGTTAAGGGTTCTAGGGGATTAAAAATGGAAGAGATTGCTGGTTTTTTAAGGGAGAGATTTTAATATGAAACAATTAATATACGCTACTATTATATCCTTTGTAATTGCCTTAATAGTTGGTCCAATAATTTTACCCATCCTTCGGAAATTAAAATTTGGTCAAAGTATTAGGGAGGAAGGACCTAAAAGTCATATCAAAAAAACCGGTACCCCAACTATGGGCGGAATAATAATAATGATAGCAGTATTTATCTCTAGTATGTTTTTTGCAAGGGAAAGTACAGATTTAATTTTAGCAATGGTAGTCTCCTTAGGATTTGGAATAATAGGTTTTATAGACGATTTTATAATTGTGGTTTTAAAAAGAAATTTAGGTTTGAGGGCTTATCAAAAATTAATAGGCCAACTTATTATTGCAACTATTGTTGCTGTATATGCTGCTAACCATCCTTATATTGGGACCTCCCTTCTAATTCCTTTTACTTCAGAATATCTTAATTTAGGAGTGTTTTATATTCCTGTTACAATATTCATAGTTGTGGGAGTCGCCAATAGTGTTAACTTAACTGATGGCTTGGATGGTTTAGCTACGGGAGTTACTCTAATAGTCACATCATTTTTTGCTTTAGCCAGTTTAGGTCTAGGCTATACTGGTTTAACAATCTTTTCAGGAACTATTGCCGGTGCATGTTTAGGGTTTTTAAGGTTTAATTTTTTCCCAGCCCAGGTATTTATGGGAGATACTGGCTCATTAGCCCTTGGCGGGGCAGTGGCTGCACTGGCAGTTCTTACTAGAATGCAACTTTTCCTGCCCTTGGTGGGAGGGATATATATGGTGGAAACCCTATCTGTAATTATACAGGTGGCAAGTTTTAAATTGACAGGTAAAAGGATTTTTAAAATGAGCCCCCTACACCACCATTTTGAATTAAAGGGTATTCATGAAACTAAAGTTGTTTACGGCTTTTGGTCTGCAGGTTTAGTCTTAGCATTAATAAGTATGTTTGCTGTATCAATCTACTAGTAAAGTAGGGTGAAAAGATGAATGTTTATGGTATAAGGTTTCTGGTAATAGGTACCGGCTTAAGTGGATATGCAACTTGTGAATTTTTATTATCTAAAGGGGCAAAAGTCATTTTAACTGATATTAAAGCCAAGGACCAATTAAATATTGATAATTTTATTAATAAGGAGAATTTTAAGGGAATTTTTGGTGGCCAGCCTCCCCTATCCATATTAGATGAAATAGACTATATAATAGTAAGTCCTGGGGTGTCCTTTGATATACCAATTATTAAAAAAGCTCATGAAAGAAATATTGAGTTATTAAGTGAAATAGAATTATCCTATCGGCTAAGTAAGGGGAAGATTATTGCAATAACCGGTACAAATGGTAAAACTACAACTACATCAATGGTAGGAGAAATATTTAAATATGGTGGGAAAGATTCTTATGTGGTAGGGAATATAGGATTGCCTATGATTTCTAAGGTGGATAATTCAAGAGATGATACATTCTTTATAGTGGAGGTTAGTAGCTTTCAATTAGAGGGTATAAAAGAATTTCATCCTGATATTTCTGCTATTTTAAATATTACTCCTGATCACTTAAATAGACATAAAACAATGGATAATTATATAGGGCAAAAATCCAAGGTTTTTGTTAACCAAGGGTCTGATGATATTACTATATTAAATGCTGATAATCCCATAAGTCTATCTTTTAAAGAAGAGGTTAATAGTAGGGTGGTTTTATTTAGCCAAATGTCCACGCTAGAAAAGGGGATATTTGTGGAAAACAACAATATTGTTATTATAAATGAAGAAGGGGAAAAACTTGAAGTTTGTCCTGTTTCGAATATTAAGGTTCTTGGGGGACATAATTTAGAAAATGCCCTAGCAGCTGTGGCCATTTCATATTATGCTGGTATTTCAGTTGAAGGTATTAGGAAGGGCATTAGTGAATTTAAAGGGGTGGAACATAGGATAGAAAGGGTGGCTATGATTTCTGGAATTGAATTTATAAATGATTCGAAGGGCACCAATCCAGAATCCTCTATTAAGGCTATAGAGGCTATGGAAAAACCCATTATATTAATTGGGGGAGGAATGGATAAGGGTAGTGATTTTACTGAATTTGTTGCTTCATTTAAGGATAGGGTTAAGTATCTGATCTTATTAGGCCAAACTGCGGATGTAATTGAAAATGCTGCTAGAAAACAGGGTTTTACCAGTATAAAAAAAGTTGATTCTATAGAAGATGGAGTCTTATTCTCCTTTGAAATAGCAGATAAGGGGGATGTGGTCCTTTTATCTCCTGGCTGTGCCTCTTGGGATATGTATACTAGTTATGAGGAAAGGGGAAACATATTTAAATCTATTGTAAAAGGTTTGGGGAGGTTAGGGGATGCCTAAAAAGAATCCTACTGATTTTATAATTGTTTTTTCGGTAATATTACTAGTTTCTATTGGTATTATAATGGTCTTTAGTGCTAGCCAGTATTCTGCAGGGATTAAATTGAAAGATGATTTTTATTATTTAAAGAGTCAAGTTAGGTGGGCATTATTAGGTTTTATTGCTATGGCAATAATGTCTAGATTTCCTTATAAGAAAGTACAAAAAATGTCTAACCTGATCTTTATATTTTGCCTCTTGTTATTAGTGGTGAAATTTATACCAGGGATAGGTATAAACAGGGGGGGAGCAACTAGGTGGATTGGTCTAGGTAAAAGATATACCATCCAACCCTCTGAATTAACTAAAATAGGCTTAATTATTTTTATGGCTAACAGCCTAACTAAAAAGAAGGAGGAAATTAGAACCTTTACTAGAGGGATAGTACCCTATATATTGTTAATGGGGATAGTTTGTGGCTTAATTATTATGGAACCGGACTTTAGTACTGCTGTTATTATTGGTGGAATAATATTCTCTATGATTTTTGTTGCTGGTGCAAATTTAAAATATGTTTTTGGTCTGGTCTTGTTAGCAATTCCAGCTTTGGTTTATCTTGTAATGTCTGCTGAATACCGTTTGGGAAGATTTATGTCATTTTTAAATCCATGGGAGGATATGGCTGGTGATGGATACCAGATAATTCAATCTCTTTTAGCTTTGGGTTCAGGGGGAATTTTCGGTCAGGGGTTGGGAAATGGCAAACAGAAGTTGCTTTATATACCAGAGCCCCAAAATGATTTTATCTTTTCCCATATTGGAGAAGAATTAGGTCTTATCGGAACAACCACTATTATTATTTTATTCCTATTATTAATATGGAGAGGAATACGTATTGCCCTCCATGCACCTGATATGTTTGCTTCCTTATTTTCCTGTGGCTTAATCTTTATGATTGCATTTCAGGTTATTATAAATATTGGTGTGGCAACTTCTATTTTTCCTGTAACAGGAATACCCTTGCCCTTTATAAGTGCAGGGGGGTCATCACTCTTTTTTTTAATGGGAGGGATAGGTATTTTACTTAATATTTCTAGGCATACTGCTATAGACAAGTAAATCTTTGTAACACCTTTGAGAAGATAGCATATTATAATTATATATTATTTCTTTTATTAAAATTACCATTGGAAATTGTATAATTAAGTTTTTTAAATATGCAATTCTTAATAAGAAAATGGACTTCTCGGAGGTGTAAATAATGAGCCAATTTTTTATTAAAGGGGGCTTACCATTAAGGGGAGAGGTGGAAATACAAGGCGCTAAAAATGCAGTTTTACCTATTTTAGCAGGTTCGTTGCTAAACCAAGGTGAAAGTATTATCCATAATGTACCTGATTTAAAAGATGTTAATACAATGATTTTAATTATGGAGTCAATAGGTTGTAAAGTAAAAAAGGAAGGAAAAACATTAATAGTCGATTCAGGTTATATCCACACAAATGAGGTTCCTGAAAATCTTGTTAGGGAAATGCGTTCTTCTATAATTTTACTAGGAGCAATCTTGGCAACCCATAAACAGGCTAAATTTTCTTATCCTGGAGGCTGTGATATAGGTTTGCGTCCTATTGATTTACATTTAAAAAGTTTAAGGGAATTAGGTGCAGAGGTTAAGGAATCTCATGGCTATATATATTGCAGATCCAGTATATTGAAAGGGTGTCAGATTCAACTGGACTACCCAAGTGTGGGAGCAACTGAAAATATTATGCTTGCAGCTTCTCTGGCTGAGGGAATAACAATAATAAGAAATGCAGCCAAGGAACCTGAAATTTGCGATTTACAAGATTTTATAAATAAAATGGGGGGGAAGGTAAAAGGTGCTGGTACTAATACTGTTATAATTAATGGTGTTGGTAAATTACATGATGTGGAATTTAAAATAATGCCCGATAGAATTGCTGCCGGAACATTTGCTACAGCTGCTGTTATATCAGGGGGGGAATTAACACTAAAGGATGTTAATATAGAACATATAAGTTCTGTTGTTTCAAAGTTACAGGAAGGGGGTAGTAAAATTATTAGCTATAATAATAGTTTAACTATAGAGGCCCCTAAAATATTTAAAGCCGTAGAAACTATCAGAACATTACCTTACCCAGGGTTCCCCACAGATATGCAAGCCCAGATGATGGCATTAATGACCGTAGCCCAAGGAACTAGCATTTTTACCGAAACCATTTTTGAAAACAGGTATAAGCATGCTTCCCAATTAATTAGAATGGGTGCCAATATCCAGGTTGATGGCAGGGTTGCAGTGATAAAAGGAGTTGAAAAGCTATATGGTGCCCATGTTAGTGCCATGGATTTAAGGGGGGGAGCAGCTTTAGTTTTGGCAGGTTTAGCTGCTGAAGGGGAAACTATTGTAGACAATGTCTATCATGTAGATAGGGGATATGAGTATTTTGAAAAATCCCTTAAAGATATTGGTGCTTCAATAGTTCGGAAAGAATAAATAGATAAGGTAGTAATGGGCTACCTTTGCATTAATTAAACTAGGACAAGACCTCTAAAATATTTAAGATTTTACAAAAAGTGCTTATAAGCACCTATGGAGATGTTTATATGTCAACAAAGGGCAAAAAAGAATTAAAATATCATAAGAGAAGAAAAAGGTTTGTAAATGGCAGATATGGTATAATACTATTAATTTTATTATTCTTTCTTAGCATTACAATATTTTTCTTGCTATATACTGACTTTTTTCTAATCAATAAAATAGAGATAATTGGAAATGATTATGTACAAGATAGTGAAATTCTAAAAAGCTCTAATTTAGAAATAGGTATGAACATATTTAAATTTAATAATAAGAAAACCCGAAATGATATAGGTCTTCATCCCTTTGTTAAAGAGGCTAGTGTATCCAGGATTTTACCTGATAAGGTTGCCCTCTCAATAGTGGAAAGGGAGGTGGCAGGGGTTATACCATTTGATGATGGTAAGTTTCTTTATATAGATGATGAGGGAATTGTAGTTGAGGAAGCTGGGGAATTAAAAACCTATAATATACCACTAATTACCGGTTTGGAGGAAATAAGCTTTATATTAGGTAATTTTATTGAAATTAGCCCAAATTGGTTTAGAAAATCTATTTTAAATATAATAGTTATTTTAAGGGAAAATGATTTACTTAATAAGGTATCTGAAATACAATTACTTGAAGATTATAGTATTCAGT
>CAYMVC010000023.1:6161-12665 GCA_964393755.1 uncultured Eubacteriaceae bacterium
GAGGCAGTGTTATAAAGATTGGGAATGATAATATTTTAGAAAAAAAGATTGAATTTGTAAAATCTTTTATATTACAGGCCCAAGCAAAGGTTATAGTTGACATAAGCCATGGGGGCACGCCAGTTTATAAACCCCGTAATTAGCCAGGAGGAATAAATATGAAAAAGTATAACAAAGGATTAGTAGAAATAACAATTATATGTTTTATTATTGGCTTAATGTTGATTACCCAATATAGATCTGTTTCCCAATTAGGTGGTTTTGTATCTACAACCAGGGCTCAGGAATTGGCAGGTGAATTAACAGAATTGAAAAAAGAAAAGTCAGGTTTAATTAACAAAATTGCCCAATTGGAAAAGGAAATTAAGGAATTTGAGGACCAGGTTGTCCAAGATAATAAGATAGTAGAAAATTTACGGACTAATACTGAAAAGGCACAAATGATTGCCGGCTTACTAGATGTAAAGGGCCCAGGAATAGTAATATCATTGGATTATACTCCTTTGGAAGGGGAAACTGGCTTTGATCCCTTTCTAATATATCCTGAATATCTCTTGTTATTATTAAATGAATTAAATTCCTCTGGTGCTGAAGCAATTTCAATTAATGATCAAAGAATTATTTCCACATCAGAAATCAGACTTGCGGGCAATCATATTGTTATAAATGGGGAGAAGTTTTCCAGACCTTTTGTTTTTAAGGTAATAGGTGATGGACAGACCTTACAATCTGCTATCCAATTAAGAGGGGGGATTGTAGATCTTTTAAATTCTAATTATATCCAGGTGACTATTAAAAATGAAGAGGAAATTTCTATAGCTAAGTATTCTGGATTGATTGACTTTGACTACATTTTATCTAATGAAGAACAAGAAGAAGAACAATAGTAAGTTACAGGAGGTCCCATAAATGGGAAATAAAAATAAATTATTTATTATTATAATAATTTTTATAATTGCCGGATTTATAACTGGGGCCCAATTTAAGCAAAACCAGGGTAGCTCAGATATAATAACCATTAGAAGTCTATATGAAGATCAAAAAAGTATACAAAATGAACAAATAGAGATAGAAAGGCTTAATAAATCATTAATAGACTTGTCTGAAAAACTAGAAAGCTATTATGGTGAAGAATACGATGTGGATGATATAATAGACTCTTTAGAACATGATTTAAAAATAAATAGGATTTTAGCAGGTCAGGAAGAAAGAAGAGGTCCTGGAATTAGGATTCGTATGGAGGATAGTTTACAATATGAGGAAGGTCAAAATTTAAATAATTTTATTATCCATAATAGTGATATATTACAAATAATTAATGACTTGAGGGGTGCTGGTGCTGAAAGGATAGCTATAAATGGAGTTCCTGTAGTTTGGAATTCTAAAATTGATTGTAATGGTGCTACTATAAAAATCGGTAGGGAAATCTTTGCTCCTCCTTTTATTATTGAAGCTATAGGTGATCCTGAAAGGTTAGAGAGTATATTAATGGCACCTGAAAGCATTATACAATTAATGAGACTTTGGGATATACAGATTTATATAAGTAAAAAAAGCAACATTTCAATAAAGGGAATTAATTTTATTCCACAATTTGAGCACTTAAAAATAGCAGAAGAAGGTGATAAATAATGCTACTTCCTATATTAGGATTACTTCTTGGGGTTTTACTAGGATTTATTTTACCATTTAATATTCCTGCAATGTACTCCTCCTATATGTCTATTGCTGTTTTAGCAGCTTTGGATTCAGTATTTGGAGGAATTAGGTCTAACATGGAACATAAGTTTGATAGTAATATTTTTATTTCTGGCTTTTTTGGAAACGCAATATTGGCTGCATTTTTAGCTTATGTAGGTGATAGATTAGGAGTTCCCCTTTATTATGCTGCTATTTTTGCTTTTGGCACTCGTCTTTTTCAAAACTTTGCCATTATTAGAAGACACCTTCTAAATAGGATTATGAAAAAATAAAAATTGTGTAATATTTCTTTTTTAAAAGAGGAAAAGCAAATACAATGTTGAATTATTACTAGAGTAGTTTAATGGTAATCTTAACTTTGTATTGGTTTTAAAATAACCATTTGAACTAGATTGGAGGAGATCATAATTTGCTAGAATTTGATATGGAATTAGAACATTTTGCTAGGATTAAAGTAATTGGTTGCGGTGGCGGTGGAAACAATGCTGTAAACAGAATGATACAATCTGATCTTCGAGGTGTGGAATTTATTGCTTTAAATACTGATAAGCAGGCCTTAGTATTATCTCAGGCTGATAATAAGATACAAATAGGGGAAAAGATAACAAAGGGTTTGGGAGCCGGTGCTAATCCAGAAATAGGGCAAAAATCTGCAGAAGAAAGTAGGGAAGAGATATATAATGCCTTAGAAGGGGCAGATATGATTTTTATTACTGCAGGTATGGGTGGAGGTACCGGTACAGGAGCTACACCTGTGGTAGCTTCTATTGCAAAGGAATTAGGCATACTCACAGTGGGAGTTGTTACAAAACCCTTTGGTTTTGAAGGTAAAAATAGGGCGCTCCAAGCTGAAAAGGGAATAGAAGAATTAAAGTCTAAAGTGGATACATTGATTACTATACCAAATGACCGTTTGCTCCATGTGGCGGAAAAAAAGACATCTTTAGAAGATGCTTTTAAAATTGCTGATGACGTGCTACTTCAAGGTGTCCAGGGCATTTCGGATTTAATAGCAGTCCCTGGATTAATTAATTTGGATTTTGCTGATGTAAAGACTATTATGGAAAATAGGGGTCTTGCCCATATGGGTATAGGACGGGCCAGTGGTGAGAATCGGGCTATAGAGGCAGCTGAAAAAGCTATTCAAAGTCCTCTATTAGAAACATCTATCCAAGGGGCTAAAGGTGTTTTATTAAATATTACCGGCGGTTCCCAATTAGGTCTTTTTGAAGTAAATGAAGCATCAGAGTTAGTTGCCCAGGCAGCAGATCCTGATGTAAACCTAATATTTGGTGCAGTTATAGATGAAAGCCTTCAAGATGAAATAAAGATCACTGTAATAGCAACTGGCTTTGATAGTATTCAAAATCTTGCCTTTGGAGAGGTTGCATCTACCTTAAATGTTAAACAAAATAAAACTGGGGAATTTGATATTCCCACGTTTTTACGAAAATATAATAAATAATTAAATAACTTTTATAAAGAGGATAGGATCTTCCTATTCTTTTTTTTATCTAAATTTTGAAGTTGGAGTAAGTTATCTAAATAGGATTCTTTAAAAATAGGTAAATTTCGACTGCTAATTATGACATGTTTTTAAAATTAATTGGGTTATAATGATATGGGAAAATTAGACTAGTAGAGACAAATATAATAATCCATCATAAATAAAAATGGAATAGCATATTGTATTATAAATGCTACTTCCTTGAATAAAAGGGGGAGGATTGTGACCTATATTTATGGGGATATCATTGTAATTGAAAATTTTATTATTAATTATATAATCTTATGGTTGACTGCCTATTTCTCAAAGTTTAGGACAAATAAAATGAAAATCATTTTAGGTTCTTTAACTGGAGCTTTTTATGCAGTATTAATTTATTTTCCATTTTTCAACTTTCTAAATGATTTTTTTATGAAAATATGTCTATCTTTTATAATAATATTTATTGTTTTTGCCCCTATTAAAGTAAAGGTTTTTATAAAATCCCTAGCAGTTTTTTACTTAATATCTTTTATTTTTGGGGGATTGGGTTTTGCCCTAATTTGTATAACGAATGCTAAAGGGTTGGTATCCCAAGGAGTTTTATATATATACGATTTTCCTCTTGGTCTGTTCATACTAACATGTATATTAGGGTTTATCTCTATAAAATACTCATGGGATTTAATACAAAGGAAGGTTTTAAATAAAAACCTAATCACAGGCTTGAATATTTTTATAGATGGAAACAAGGTGGAAACATTAAGCCTTTTTGATACTGCTAATTTTTTATATGATCCGATTTCAAAACTGCCTGTAATAATAGTGGAATATGATTTAGTTAAAGATATATTACCTCAAGAAATTAAAAAAATATATATTGAAAATCTTGAAAAAGACTTTGATTTAATATCTGAAGTGATATTAGATTCTAAATGGATAAAGCGTTTTAGAATGATCCCATTTTCCTCTATTGGTCAGCAAAATGGATTGCTGATTGGTTTTAAAACTGATAAAGTCACTTGTCTTTATAAAGAAGAAAAAAGGGAAATATCAAATGTGGTAATGGCGGTATATAAATATAGCTTGAGTAAAGATGGAGAATATAATGCACTAATCCATCCTGAACTTTTAAATAATTATTCATAGGGGGAAAGACATGGATTTTAAGGGTAGAATTTTATTGTTAAGGCTTAGAATTACTTATATTGGATTCTTAAGGAAGTTTAAGATTAAAGACCCGGGAGAAATTTTCTATATAGGTGGAAGCGAGGCTCTACCACCGCCCCTAACTATAGAAGAAGAGACATTTCTTGTAAACCATTTAAAAAAGCAGAACAATAATTCTATTAAATCTGTATTAATTGAAAGAAATCTAAGATTGGTAGTTTATATAGCAAGAAAGTTTGAAAATACGGGCATAGGGGTGGAAGACCTAATATCTATTGGTACAATAGGATTAATTAAGGCAGTAAACACATTTGATCCGGATAAAAATATAAAATTAGCAACCTACGCTTCAAGATGTATAGAAAATGAAATCTTAATGTTTTTACGAAGAAATAATAAGGTAAGGTTGGAAATATCCTTTGATGAACCATTAAATATAGATTGGGATGGAAATGAATTACTCTTATCAGATATACTTGGTACTGATAATGATATTATACATAAGTTTATTGAGGAAGAGGTAGATAAAGAATTACTTCAGATAGCCATGAATAAATTGAATGAAAGGGAAAAAAGGATAATGGAATTGCGTTTTGGATTAATGGATGGTATTGAAAAGACACAAAAAGAGGTGGCAGATCTCCTTGGAATTTCCCAGTCATACATATCAAGGTTAGAAAAGAGAATTATAAGAAGACTGAAAAAAGAAATAAATAGAATGGTATAAAACCTTCCCCAATTGAGAAGGTTTTTTTAGTTATTGAAAACTTAAGTTAATAAATTCCAGTTAATTTTTGAATAAATAGATTGTCTGGGGAAATAATCAAGGTATTATAACAGCAGAGAAAGGAATGACAAAATCTTATGGCTAATAAGGTTGAAATATGCGGAGTGAACACCTCTAAACTTCCGGTCTTAACTAATAAGGAAATGAGAAAGTTATTTGATAGGATAAATGAGGGGGATGAAAAGGCTCGAGAAACTTTTATCCAGGGAAATTTAAGACTTGTCCTTAGTGTAATACAAAGATTTAATAATAGGGGGGAGAACTTAGATGACTTATTCCAAGTAGGTTGTATAGGACTAATAAAGGCAATAGATAATTTTGATTTAAGTCAAAATGTTAAGTTCTCCACCTATGCAGTTCCTATGATAATAGGGGAGATTCGGAGATATTTAAGGGATAATAACCCAATAAGAGTTAGCCGCTCCTTGAGAGATATTGCATACAAAGCTTTGCAGGTGAAAGACCAGCTTATAAATAAAAATACCAGGGAGCCTACATTAAGCGAAATTTCTAAAGAACTTGGTATATCAAGGGAAGAAGTAGTATTTGCCTTAGATGCCATCCAGGATCCAATATCTTTATTTGAGCCTATATATCATGATAGTGGGGATGCTATTTTTGTAATGGACCAGGTCAGTGATGAGAAAAATCAAGATGATTTATGGTTAGAAAATATTGCCCTCCAAGAAGCAATGCAGAAATTAAATAAAAGGGAAAAATTAATTTTAAATCTTAGGTTCTTTAGGGGAAAAACCCAAATGGAGGTTGCAAAGGAAATAGGTATATCCCAAGCACAGGTTTCTAGATTAGAAAAGGCGGCCTTGACTCATATGAGAAAATATATTTGAATAACTTAACAGATGATGGTATTAGGGAAATATCTTTAAAAAGTCTTAATCACATAATTTTATCATATATATAAAATAGATCTTAATATGATAAAAGGGATGGTGAAGATGAATTTAACCCAATTTAAACAGTTAGATGTAGTTAATATAATTGATGGAAAGATACTAGGTTGTATTTCAGACTTTAATATTAATTTAACAGAGGGTAGGATAGTAGATATAATAATTCCCGGTAATTATAAAATTAAGGGTTTTTTCAATAACAAGGAGGAATATATTATTCCCTGGGATGATATAAAAAAGATAGGTGATGAAGTTATTTTAGTAAGCTATAAAAGAGACTTTTAAATTAAAAACTACTATAATATTAAAAATTGTAAAAATGGACAATTATACATTGATATTGTATAATATATGAAGTTGATTAAGGAGGAAAATTCTGTGAAATGTCCATTTTGCAATTCTATTGAAAGTAAGGTAGTAGATTCCCGACCTACGGAAGATGGTATTCG
>CAYMVC010000024.1:0-5980 GCA_964393755.1 uncultured Eubacteriaceae bacterium
GTACAATGAAATATAATCCTAAAATTAATGAAGATATGGCAGGCTTATCAAAGTTTACTGACTTACATCCCTATCAATCATTGGAAAATATCCAAGGGTCCCTGGAACTTATGTATGAACTCAGTAATGACCTTTGTGAAATAACCGGGATGGACAGTTTTACCCTCCAGCCGGCTGCCGGGGCCCAGGGAGAATTGACCGGTCTTATGATGATAAAGGCCTATCATAAAAAAAGAGGGGATAGTAAAAGGAATAAGATAATTGTACCAGATGCAGCCCATGGCACAAACCCAGCTACTGCCCATGTGGCAGGTTTTAAGGTGGTGGAGGTGAAGTCAGACTATAGGGGGGATATTGACCTAGACAGTCTAAGGGAAGTATTAGACGATGAAGTAGCAGGACTTATGCTTACCAATCCTAGCACCCTTGGATTATTTGAAAGAAATATTGAAGAGATTTCAAGACTAGTCCATGAGGCAGGAGGCTTACTATACTATGATGGGGCAAATTTAAATGCCATTATGGGAAAGGCTCGACCCGGAGATATGGGCTTTGATGTGGTCCATCTAAATCTACATAAAACCTTTTCCACACCCCATGGAGGGGGAGGACCGGGGAGTGGTCCGGTGGGGGTGAAGGAGATATTAAAGCCATTTTTACCCCTGCCAATAATAGAAAAGCAAGGGGAAAGACTTTTATTAAATGATAATTATCCAGATTCCATTGGTAGAGTTAAATCTTTCTACGGCAATTTTGGAGTATTGGTTCGTGCCTATACCTATATTTTAACCATGGGGGCAGAAGGTTTAGAAAGGGCCAGTGAAATGGCAGTATTAAATGCAAATTATATGCAGGAAAGGTTGAAGGACTATTATTATCTGCCTATAGATGAAACCTGCATGCATGAATTTGTATTAGGAGGCTTGGGAGACCAATTAGGTGAAGTGACTACCCTAGATATAGCAAAGCGGATAATAGATTACGGCTATCATCCTCCAACAATGTATTTCCCCCTAATCATACCGGAGGCATTAATGATTGAACCTACGGAAACAGAAAGCCTGGAAGAATTAGAAAACTTTATAGAGGTAATGATTAAAATAAGTAAAGAGGCAAGGGAAAATCCAGACCTTCTTAAAAATGCTCCTAATAATACGGCAATAAAGAGGATAGACGAGGTAAGGGCAGCCAGGAAACCAATACTTAAATGGGATAAGGAATAAATGGGACAAGGGACCTGTCCCCATGTCCCATTTGTCCCCTTGTCCCATTGTGTCAACGGGACGGAGGTTTTGACACATTACAAAACCCTTGGGGAGAGATGTAAATGTCAAGGGGACAGGGGTTTTGTCATATAGGACCTTCTGGAGACCAATGGTCTCCCCTACAAAGCCAACATTTATCACCTAGCTTGTCTATCCTGAGGGTAGCCCTATAGCATACTATTGAAGGATCTAGCTTGTCGGCAAAATATCTTCAATGCTCCCTCCGGAAATGTCGCCCTATTTTTAATGGATAAATCCTATGAAGAAGAAAAAAGGGGCTCCATTAAGTCGGTCGCTTATGAAATATTTTGCCTTTTTACAGCTAAACTATCGTCTAACCATTGTTTAACGTCATTTATTTAACTAGTAAAGGAGAAGCAAATGAACAAAGAAATTATAATAATAGGGGGAGGTCCTGGAGGCTATGTGGCAGCCATCAGGGGGGCCCAATTAGGGGCAAAGGTAATCCTAATTGAAAAAGATAAAATCGGCGGTACCTGCTTAAATTACGGTTGTGTTCCTACTAAAAGTCTTTATAAAAATGCAGAGGTATTAAGGACTATTTCTAATAGTAAAGAATATGGGGTAAAGATAGATAATTTTTTAATAGATATAGAAGGGATTCAACAGAGAAAGGCAAGAATTGTAAATCAATTGGTGGAAGGTATTGAAAAACTATTGTCAGCTAATAAAATTGAGGTCATAAGGGGAAGGGCTGAATTTATAGATAGGCACCAAATTAAAGTAACTAAAGATGATAATTCTACCCTATTATTAGAAAGTGAAAATACAATAATAGCCGCCGGTTCCAAGGCTCAACTGCCTCCTATAAAAGGAATTGATTTAGAAGGGGTTTATACTAGTAGGGAGGCTTTGAGTTTTACCAGCCTTCCTAAAAGATTAGCAATTATAGGTGGTGGTGTAATAGGAATGGAGTTTGCCTGTATATTCTCTTCATTTGGGGTGGAGGTAAGTGTGATAGAATATGAAAAACAAATATTGCCTTTTCTAGACAAGGATGTATCCATAAGACTGGCTTCTTCTTTGAAAAAAGAAGGATTATCTATACATACAGGCAGCAAGTTATTAGAAATAGAGCAAAATAATTTTGGATTATTATTAAGGGCAGAGGGCAAAAAGGGTGAAGTATCTATAGAAGTTGATGAAGTCCTAGTTGCCACCGGCAGAATATCAGAAATTGATGGGCTAAATTTAGATTCCACTGGTATTATTTCCAATAAAAGTATTGAAGTAGATAAAAATTTTATGACTAATGTGGAGGGAATTTATGCTATAGGTGATGTAAATGGGAAGTCTATGCTTGCCCATTCAGCTTCCAATCAAGGCATTACGGTAATAGATCATATTATGGGGGTAGAGAATAATATAGACCATAACCTGGTACCTAACTGCATCTTTACCTTTCCTGAGGTGGGAATTGTGGGACATACTGAGAGTCAGTTAAAAGGCCAGGGAATAGATTATAAGTCCAGTAAGTTTCAATTTCCTGCCAATGCAAAGGCCTTAGCAATGGGGGAAGAAGGCTTTGTTAAGGTAATTTCTGATGAAGATGGATATTTACTGGGGGTGCAAATAATGGGACCCCATGCTACTGAATTAATCCACGAAGGAGCCCTTGCAATAAAAAACAAACTAAATATAAAGGATATAACAACCACTATCCATGGTCATCCCACCCTATCAGAGACCTTTGTGGAAGCCTGCCTGGGTATTGATGGAGAAGCCATCCATGGGGTAGCCAGGAGGTAATAAGGTGCACTAGATAAAGAAGGTGTATTAGGGATATGGGATAATCTTATGGGTATTCCCTAGGGTCTGGGATATGGGATATGTTAGAACCGTAGAGCCTCTAAGAACCCAAATGGGATACCATAATTCTTACCCCTTATCCCCTATCCCTAATCCCTCACTCCAAAGGAATACCTAATACACATTAACCTACTTTTGCCTTCTACTATTAAAGATTTGCAAAACTATCCCTAAGACTAAACCTAACACCAAAAGAAGGGTATTTAAAAATCCCCCGGACATATTTGGATGGGGTTTATTTAAAATATGGATTATATACTCACCAATAAGGCCTAGTGAAGCTAGGAATATAAAAGTGTTTGCAAATACAATTTTCTTAAATAAAGCTGCTGCCATCCCAACTAATCAGATAGGTAGGTAAACAGATACAATATCAGATAAATTGATATAGTTATATATACATAAAACTCCCAATATAATTCCTAGAAATAATGTAGGGATAAAAAACAAGCTAATTCTATTAAGGAAACTTTTCATGATTTACCTCCTAACTAATCAGAGACTAACATACTACCATTATTGCAACAGGTATTTTTAAAAAGCCACTGAAAAATCTTATCTTCTGGGCTGTCATGCTGAGTCCTACCCTAAAGCATACCTGCGAAGCATCTAGGTTAAGATCCTTCAAGGGCAGACTTGGCATGATAATTTAATTAAGGATGCAACAGGGATTTATTAGGTTTCCCTTAGCATAGTGTAATTAAGCCCAAATATTTATTTATTTCTCCTTCAATTTTATAGAATTGCTTCATGTTTTTATTCCTCCAATTCCTGAAGTTCCAAGGATTCATAGTTTGTATATTGTTGTTGCAATCCATCTATAATCTCAAAGGGTCTATCTTCAGCATCTCTGTATGGAAAATATAAGGGACCAACCCGGTGGCTATAATTAAAATCAACATAGGTGGAAAATTTATTTCCTATCTTTTCAGGAAAGTCTACTATATATCTATAAAGGACATAGCCACCCTGATTTTTTGCTCCGAAGGGATAGCTTAAGGCAGCCCTTATTGGATTGGCATTATAAGGACCAAACATAGTTTCAATAGTTATGTTCTCCCAGGATATTCTGGGAAAGTCTCCTATATATTCTATATTATTTTTACTATAAAATAATCCACTAGTAACAATTTCCTTATCAAATTCTGTATCACCATTTATTGAAAAATTGTCCTGCCAAACAGGTTTTCCCCCTTCCCAGGTAAAATAGACCATAACATACATTTCACTCTCCGGCATTTCTATATAGATGGTGGTAGCTTGTAAATTTCGCTTGTCTGGTTCATAGCTATGACTTACATATGTGTGGGAACCGCTACTTGTGCTATGCTCGATCCTTTTTGCATCAAACATAAGCAATTTACTAATGGCTTCTATATTTATAGCCTTTTTAAGGACAGAAACATTTTCATTATTTAAATATTGGAGGACCTCCTCTGGAAAACCCTTTTTAATAAGTTCCTGTCTTTCCCAGGTGATTTCCATGGGATGAAATCCCCTTGGCTCTATCTTTAAATGATTAAAATAGGAATTAAGGCCAATAACCATAATCAATGCAATAATAAAGTAGGACCATCCAAATGCCTTACCACTAATTTTCACAGGGGAATTTTTTAGAAGGTAGCCAGTATCATCTAATTGGTCGCCTATCTTAAATAAGGAGCGAATAATCAGAATATAAAATCCAACCATGGGAATAAAGGCTAACCAGCTTTGTGCCAATGGGCTAAAGGCTATTATAGATGCCCCTAGAGACCACAATGAGACCCAAATTAGTGGCTGTTCATTAATTTCCTTACCTGCCTTTTCATAAACTTTATTCAAGGCTTTTTGGAAAAATAAATACATGGTAATCCGTATAACAAGCATAAGAATCCCTATTTTAATTATAGGATAATTCATGGTATTTAAAGGGGTAGCCATTACTAAAAGGTCTATAAGATGAAATAGCAAATCAAAGATAGAAAATCCCCATAATATTTTAAAGTATTTATTTTCATGCCTTAAGCTTCGAAACCCTAAGTATACTAGTGTAGCACCAATAGTAGGAAGGATATATTGAAGGTACAAATTATTTAGTTTAAGGGTGGTTAATATAAATCCCCAGGTGATGAAACCAATAGGTTTACTCCATGGGTTTATACTTTTAAGGTCCTCTTCAGGAGGAATTACTTCACAAAGTTGTTCAATTATCTCCTGGTCAAATTTCAAGTCTTTTTCCTTCATAAAAGATCACCTCCTAATTCTTTCTGAAGTTTTTTTCGCAGTCTATATAGTTTTCCTTCAATAGAACGTTCTGTCATCCCAAGCTCTGCCCCAATTTGGGCAGTCTTTTGAAGGTAGTAGTATTTACGATAAAAAATATTTTGTTCTTTTAATGAAAGGGTAGATATAGCCTTTTTAAGTTCATTTGCCTCTTCTCTCTGGAGTACAAGATCTTCTAAAAAAGAAACATCAGGAATATGCTCCTTTAACTCCTCACAATCCAAATGTTTTCCCTTTAAATAATTTAAAGCGGTATTTCTAGAAATAACTGTAAGCCAGGTGGAGAATTTAGATTTTTCCGGACAGTAGCTTTCAATAGACTTCCAGACCTTTATGTAAATATCATTTATACATTCTTCTATAGTTTCTTTGTTATTTAGAATATTTCTAACTATATAGTGGATAAGACCTGAGTAGTTTTGCTTTAATAGATCTATACCCTGGTTTTCTTGAGATTTTATTAACATAATTATTCTTTCATCCACTACTCCACCTCCTATCCTGTCTAATATATTATACAAGAGAAGAGGTAAAAACCCACGGAGATTTTTAATAATAGTTGAACGATAGTCAAATCATAGTTAAACACCGGTTTTATAGTAGGGGAGACCATTGGTCTC
>CAYMVC010000024.1:6080-12654 GCA_964393755.1 uncultured Eubacteriaceae bacterium
GGACCTGTCCCCAGTGTCCCAATTTTGTTATTTGGCCAAGTTATAATAAAATATTAATAATATTAACTGAGGAGGGCAGGGATTCTATGAAATTATCTAGAATATATATAAAGGATAATAATTCTCATCACAGGGTTAATTCTGCAATCCTTATTGAGGGTATTGGCATCAAGGGTAATAGTCCGCCTAGGGATAGCCATAAGCAAATTTCCATTTTCTCTGAAGAAGGTCGGATGGATCTTGACAGTCTGGTAAGTAATGGATTATGTACCAGAAGATTCCAGGAGGATATTACCATTGAGGGACTAATGATTCCTACTTTATTACCAGGGGACAAACTAACTATTGGTCAAGTTGTAATAGAAATAACAAGGGTTGGTAAGAAATGTTATGGGGATTGTCCTTTAATAAATACTAAAAGCCCCTGTCCCCTAAGAAGAGGGATAATTTTCGCCAGGGTTTTAAAAACTGGTCCAATAAGTGTGGGAGATATGGTAATAAAATATTAACAATCTACCACAACCAAACAACCAAAAACTTCAAGAACTGCAGGTTGTTATTTAAATATCATCATATTAATGGTTTAATTTCAATTTTATTTAATATATTGCTTTGGATATGCAATTGTTATATAATTTAATATTAAGAAGCATTATATTATTGTTTAAAAATTGTCAAGGGGGAGGTGAGGCGATGGCGAAAGAAGCAATAGAAAAGGTTAGAAATGTGGAAGAGGAAGCAGCAAGATTATTAGAAGAAGCGTCTCAAAAATCTAAGGATGGAATTCATGAAGCAGAGGTATTTGCAGACAAGGAATATAAGCGTATTCTTTCAGAAGCAAAGACTCAGGCAGAAAAAATCAAGGAGTTAGCAGTTGAAGAAGGGGAATCTGTTGCAAGACCTATTATTGAAAAGGGTATCAAGGAAGCAAAGGATCTTGTCAATCTAGAAAATGAAAGGTTAGAATCGGGCATCGATATTATTATTGAGAGGATTGTGAGCGGAAATGGCAATAGTTAATATGAGTAATTTCAGCTTATTCGCCTTCGATTCGGAAAGGGAAAATCTTCTCCATGAACTTCAAAAATTCAAATACGTTCATTTTTCAAACCTCAGTGAGGATGAATCATTTAAGGAAATAGGCTTAAAAAATGTAGAAATTCCCGAATCTATTGTGGAAATTGAGGAAGAAATATTAAGGGTAAAGTATATAATAGATATTTTATCTAAGTATGACCAGAGGGTAACAGGGATAAAGGCAATGAAAGAGGGAGTGGATACTTACGACTTTAATGAATTAGAAGAAAAGGCGGTTAGTATTGACTATGACCCAATATATGAAGAGTTAAGGAGCTATAACACCAAGAAGGAGGCACTAACCCAGGAACTACAAAGCCTAAAGACATCAATTGATGAATTATCTCCCTGGGTTAAACTAAATTCGCCTGTTGGTCAACTTTATTCCTTTAAACAAAGTGAGCTGCACTTGGGGACGGTTCCTAAAAAACTTAGAGAAAGACTGGAAATGGAATTACTGGAAACCAAGTATAGCTATTTTGAAATTGTTAGCGAAGACAAGGAAAACATCTATGTATTAACTTTATCCTCTAAGTCAGAAGCTGAAATGATCATGGAAATGCTAAAAAGCAATAGCTTTTCAGAAGTAAAATTAAATATCCAGGGTACACCAGAAGAAGAAATTTCAAAACATCTTGAAAAAATAATGACATTGGAACATGATGTGGAAGAATGCGAAAAGCAAATGGCCACCTTAATAGATAACTTACCAAGGGTGGAAATTGTCCATGACTATTTGGTAAATAAAAAATTAAGGATTATGGCAGCTGAGAAATTTTTATCAACTGAAAAAGTTAATGTTATTCAGGGATATATCCCTACAGATATGGAAAAAGAATTCACCCATGTAGTTAAATCTGCAGTGAATAATGTTTATTACCTGGAGGTTATGGAAGCCCAAAGGGATGATCCAATGGTGCCAATTCTTCTAAAGAATTCAAAATTTGCAGAAAATTTCGAATCCCTAACTTCCATGTATGCATTACCCAAGTACAATGAAATAGATCCTACTCCCTTTTTAGCACCTTTTTATTTAATATTTTTCGGAATGATGGGGGCTGATGTGGGTTATGGGATACTCATGCTTATAGGAACATTATTTGTATTAAAGAAATTCAACCTATCAGAAGGTCCTAGAAGATTTATTAAGTTTTTCTATTATTTATCCTATTCAGTAATGTTCTGGGGGTTTTTATATGGTTCCATTTTCGGAGGCATTATCCCTTTCCCAATGAAGGCATTGTTTAACCCTGCAGAGGATTATAATATACTATTAGTCATATCTATAATCTTTGGATTAATCCATATTTTCTATGGATTGGGCATAAGTGCCTATTTAAACATAAGGGATGGGAAATTTTTAGATGCAATATATGATGTGGGTTTTTGGTATCTTGCACTAATTGGTGCTATAGGATTTTTATTACCCATAGTGGTGCCCCTACCAGCTATAGTAAAGACTATATCCCTAGTCCTTATGATAATCGGTATGGTAGGTATTGTACTATTTGGGGCAAGGGATGCAGCTAGTGTTGGTGGTAGAATCGGTGGAGGAATTTACGAACTATATGGAATATCAGGTTATGTTGGGGATTTTGTGTCCTATTCAAGATTAATGGCCCTAGGCCTGTCAGGTGGATTTATCGCCTCTTCTATAAATATGATGGCCGGCATGGTCGCTGGAAAGGGTTTTATAGGTATCTTTTTCGCAGCTATTATTTTCTTAGGAGGTCAATTATTTAACCTAGGATTATCCCTACTAGGTGCCTATGTTCATACTATAAGGCTTACCTTTGTAGAATTCTTTGGAAAGTTCTATGAGGGTGGGGGAGTTGGATTTAATCTATTTAGAAGCAATACAAAATATATTAATTTAAAATAGGTAAGGAGGATTTTTAAAATGACTTTTACAGACTTTGCAGTACAATATGGAGGAGTATTTTTTGCAGGGCTAGGTATTGCGTTAGCAGTATTTCTTTCAGGAATTGGTTCAGCCGCAGGGATAGGAATAGTGGGGGAAGCAGCAGCTGGATTGGTAATTGAGGAGCCGGAGAAATTCGGTAAATCATTAATACTTCAATTATTACCAGGTACCCAAGGACTATATGGTTTTGTTATTGGATTATTAGTATTGGCGAAGTTAGAATTAGGAATGTCCTTGGCAGAGGGATTATATTTATTCGCAGCTTGTCTACCAGTAGGTATTGTGGGATGGAGATCAGCTATTTCTCAGGGAAAAGTTTCTGCTGCAGGTATATCTATACTGGCTAAAAATGATGAACATTTCTTTAAAGGTGTAATTTATGCAGTAATGGTGGAGACCTATGCACTATTGGCCTTTGTTATCTCATTGATTCTTACCAGTGCAGTTAGTTTCTAGACAGTTTTAGGATAATAGTTAAGGATGTGAAGATATGTCAAATTTGGATAATCTCACCCAAAAAATTCTAGAAGATGCTAAGGCGGAAGTTGATATAATTCTTAAAGATAGCAAGGTAAAAAGTGATGGGATAGTTAACTCTAGGGTTAAAGAAGCTAATGACCAAAAGGCAAGATTGCTAGAGAGGGCCAAAAATGAAGCAGCTTTAATGAAGGAAAGAGTTATATCAAACGCAGAATTAAAGGTGAGGGATGAAAAGCTAAAGGCAAAGCAATTAATTATAAATAAAGTGTTTGAACAATCTAAGGAAAGATTGCTGAAAATAGATGATAAGACATATATTCAATTTTTGCAGAACAATATAAGGGGTTTAAGTTTAAAGGGAAGTGAGGTCCTAGTAGTTCCTGAAGATATGAAGGAAAGGGTAAAATCTCTAAAACTACCTATAAAGGTGGCTGAGGATGAGACTATTGATTCAGGATTTATTATTAAGGATAAGGATACTCTGCTAAACTTTTCCTTTGATTCCCTAGTGGACTTTTTAAGGGAAGAACTTGAAACCGAAATAGCTCAAAACCTCTTCAAAGGATAGGAGTGATTTCATGGATAGAATGGATTTTATCCAAGGTGTAACAAGAACCAGGGTCCTTGAAAAAAAGCTCCTTTCAAGGGCGAAGATAGATAGAATTATAGAAGCAAAGGATATAGAGGAGGTATTTAAGGCTCTTAATGAGACTGAATACTCAAATGCAGTTGCCGAAACAAATAGGGGAGAGGATTATGAACACATTCTTTCCTATGAACTTAAGAAATTATATAAGACTATGAGGGAAATTACTGTAGACCAGTCTATAGTAGATTTAATGGCACTAAAATACGATTATCATAATCTTAAGGTAATGATAAAGGAAAAGGAATTAAATAAGGATTTATCTGAACTCTATATCCCACTAGAAGTAGTAGACTTTCAAAAACTAAAGGAAGCCTTTCTAGAAGGTAACTATAAAGATATGGAGCCAGATTATAGGGAAGCAATTCAGGAAGTAGAGAGAGATTTCGAAGCCACAAAAGATCCCCAAAGGATAGATTTAATTTTAGACAGATATTATTATAACCATTTATATAAAATGGCTGAAGAAGTGGGTATAGAACTTTTTATTGACTATGTTAGGGATATAATTGATTTTATTAATATTAGATCCTCTATAAGACTTAAAAAGCAAGGAAAAGACATAGGATTTTTCGAGGATGTAATATTACCTCATGGGAATATAGATAGGGAGGATATTCTATTTACCATAAAGGATTCTATAGATAATATGATTCATAAATTTAGAAATTCTAGAATTAGTTCGGGACTATTAAAGGGTTTAGAATCCTATAAGGAGACAGAAAGACTCTCAGACTTCGAAAAATATATGGACAATTATTTAATGGAAATAAACAAACCATCTAAATATGTAAACTTCGGTCCAGAACCTATTTTTTCTTATATCCTTGCTAAAGAAACTGAGATAAAGGTATTAAGAATTATTATGGTCTCAAAGTTAAACAATATTTCTCCAGATGCCATAAGGGGAAGGGTGCGTGATTTATATGTTTAAGATTGCTGTAATTGGAGACAAAGACTCAATCCTTGCCTTTAAGGCACTAGGGGTAGATGTATATACTGTATGTGATAGTGATGAAGCAAGAAGAACTGTAGACACCATCGCCCGAAATAACTATGGTATTATCTTTATAACTGAGCAAATAGCCAGTTTGATACCAGATACCATAGAAAGATATGATAATGAGATAATCCCTGCGGTAATACTCATACCAAGTAATCAAGGCACTTTAAATATAGGTATGAAGAGAATAAACGAAAATGTGGAGAAGGCCGTAGGATCAAATATTTTATAGAAGGAGAGGGCTTATCTTGAAAGTTGGAAAGATAATTAAGGTATCTGGCCCCTTAGTTGTTGCCGAGGGGATGGATGAAGCTAATGTATATGATGTTGTTCAAGTATCTGAAAATAAGCTTATCGGCGAAATAATAGAAATGCGGGGGGATAAGGCCTCCATCCAAGTTTATGAGGAAACTACAGGAATAGGTCCTGGAGACCCTGTATACACCACAGGAGAGCCCCTTTCAGTAGAACTTGGGCCTGGCCTGATTGAGGCAATGTTTGATGGAATACAAAGACCCCTTGAACCCTTAAGGGCTATTGCCGGAGACTTCCTTTCAAAGGGAGTGGAGGTCTATAGTCTTGATAGAGAGAAAAAGTGGTATTTTACTCCTACTAAAAAGGTTGGGGACAAGGTAGAAACTGGAGATGTTATAGGTACAGTACAAGAGACACCTGTGGTACTCCATAAAATAATGGTGCCTTACGGGGTAACCGGTGAAATTACCGATATTAAAGAAGGAGAATTTACTGTAGTAGATGATATTTGTACCCTAGAAGGGGGAAAAACACTACAGATGATGCAAAAATGGCCGGTAAGAAGGGGTAGGGGCTATAAGAGAAAGCTAAATCCTACTGTTCCACTTCTTACAGGACAAAGGGTAGTAGACACATTCTTCCCAGTATCAAAGGGTGGAACTGCAGCTATTCCGGGGCCTTTTGGGTCAGGGAAGACAGTTATCCAACATCAATTGGCAAAATGGGCAGACTCAGAAATAGTAGTCTATGTTGGTTGTGGTGAGCGGGGCAATGAAATGACCGATGTTCTAATGGAATTCCCAGAAATAATAGACCCAAATACTGGTGAATCACTAATGAAGAGGACAGTGTTAATTGCCAACACGTCCAATATGCCTGTTGCTGCCAGGGAGGCATCTATATATACAGGAATTACCTTAGCAGAATACTATAGAGATATGGGCTATGCGGTGGCAATAATGGCAGACTCAACTTCAAGATGGGCAGAGGCCCTTAGGGAAATGTCCGGTAGGTTAGAAGAAATGCCTGGGGACGAAGGGTATCCTGCATATTTAGCTTCACGTGCCGCCGACTTCTATGAAAGGGCAGGGAAGGTAGTATGCTATGGAAGTGATGATAGAGAAGGAGCTATAACTGTCATTGGAGCTGTTTCCCCTCCGGGTGGAGATATATCAGAACCAGTGTCTCA
>CAYMVC010000025.1:0-12469 GCA_964393755.1 uncultured Eubacteriaceae bacterium
ATTGGAAGATTATATTTCTTTGCAAATTCAAAGTCCCTCTGGTCATGGGCAGGTACTCCCATAACTGCTCCTGTGCCGTAATCCATTAGGACATAGTTGGCTATTAGAATAGGAACCCTTTCTTCGTTTATTGGATTTACAGCATAGGCATCTATAAATAGGCCAATCTTTTCTGCCTCTGTTGATGTGCGGTCTAACTCACTAAGTGATTGCATTTTCTCTATAAATTGATTTATTTTTTCTTTATTTGGGGAAGATTCTATTAATTTCCTTACTAAAGGATGTTCTGGTGCAAATACCAAGTATGATACACCAAATATAGTGTCTGGTCTTGTGGTAAATACATCAATTTTATCCTCTATACCTTCAATTTTAAAGGTGATTTCCGCCCCTTGACTTTTGCCAATCCAGTTTTTCTGCATTAGTTTTACTTTATCTGGCCAACCTTCAAGTTTATCCATATCCTTTAATAGTCTTTCAGCATAATCTGTAATTTTAAAAAACCATTGGCTTAGATTTTTTCTTTCTACTGTACTTTCACATCGTTCACAGGATCCATTTACAACCTGTTCATTTGCCAATACTGTAGTACAGGAAGGACACCAGTTAACCGCTGCTTCTTTTTTATATGCTAAACCTTTTTCGTACATTTTTAAAAACATCCACTGGTTCCATTTATAATATTTTGGACTACATGTAGCTATTTCTCTATCCCAATCATAGCTAATACCCAAACCCTTTAATTGTTGTCCCATACTTTCTATGTTATCCCAAGTCCAAATATTCGGGTGAATTTTATTCTTTATAGCTGCATTTTCTGCCGGTAATCCAAAGGAGTCCCAACCCATTGGATGAAGTACATTATATCCGTTCATTTTTTTAAATCGTGCTACAACATCTCCTATAGAATAGTTCCTAACATGACCCATGTGAAGTTTTCCTGATGGGTAAGGAAACATCTCCAATGAATAGTATTTTGGTTGATCGTTTTTCTCTGCCTTAAAGCTATTAGTCCTTAACCATTCTTCCTGCCATTTTTTTTCAATAACGTTGACGTTATAAACCATTTTTCTACCTCTCCTAGCATAATAGTTTTTGGGTAAAATAATAACCCCTAATCCCTATAGGGACGAGAGGTTTCCCGCGGTACCACCCTAATTAATCAATATCAATTCTACTTACTTTAAATAACGGTTTTTACCGTGTATATTTATTTATGGCGAGTTCAACATTGTCCTTTGCTAATTTTCACCAACCATTAGCTCTCTATAAAAATTCATATGTTTACTACTCCACAATATACCTTTATATTTAGTTATCAATCAATTTCCTCAATTATAAAACACCAATATACATTAGTCAATACCTGATTTGCTCATATCTACCTTCTTAGCATCAAGCCATAATCGTTCTAAATTATAAAATTCTCTTTCTTCTTCAAGGAAGATATGGACTATTACATTATTATAGTCCAGTAATATCCATCTTGCGCTTTGATAACCTTCTTTTCTTCTAAGGTCAATATTATTATCCTTAGCCTTTTCTTCAACAAAGCTGGCAATAGATTGAACTTGAAGGGTAGAAGACCCACTGGCTAGAACAAAACATTCTGTCAATGTGGTAAGTTCACTTATATCTAAAATTTGAATATCTTTACCTTTTTTTTCTTCAATCCAGGATGCTATTTGATTGGAAACTTCAATTGCATTACTTGACATTAAATTCCTCCTTGTTTATAAGCTCTTCTTTATTATAGTACATTTTATGTAAAATATCATTTCTTGCTTCTATTGTAAATGGATGGATCAATTTATGTTTTTTTATTATATATTGAATACTATTATCTAAGGCTAATAACATTGCCTTGTCTAAATTATTCCTAGCTTCCCTTCTGAGGTTTTCTATCCCTGGAAAATTGCGACCTACTTCAATATAATCGGATAGATATATTATCTTTTCCAGTTTACTCATATTTGCCCTACCGGTAGTATGATATTTTATTGCTTTTAATATTTCATCGTCTCCAATGCCAAAATCTCTTTCTGCCATGAAGGAAGCTAAGGGACCATGGAAAAGTGAGGGTTGGACCATAGAAATTCTATCTATTTTAATTGAAAATTCCCTGACTAATTTTATTTGCTCATTTTCATCTATATCCTTTGCTATATCATGTATAAGAGCTGCTAGCTTTGCCCTTTCCTTATCTTCATTATATATTTCAGAAAGTTCTACTGCTGATTTAATTACCCCCAGTGTGTGTATATACCGGTGATTGGTTAATTGGTCTATAACTATATTATTAATTTCCTCATAGGATAACATTTTTATTCCCCCAATAGTTTTACCTTATTTGTATAAGTTGTTTTCTTTTATATATTGTTCCACTGGGGCTGGAATTAAATATCTAATACTTTTATTGCTTTTTACCCTGTTTCGCAATTGGGTAGATGATATTCCTATTGATGGTATTTCTACATTATAAATTCTTTTTCCATAAATGCTATGTATTTCCTCTATTCTTTGTAAAAATTGTTGTTTTTCGTAACCTTCCCGACTAACTGCTATAAAATAGTATTTATCAAGTAACTCTTCATAATCCTTCCAGGTATGTAGTTCTATAATTGAATCTGCACCTACAATAAATAATATTTGTACATCCTCATCTTGATACTTTTCCGTTAATTCCTTTGCTGTATCTATTGTAAAAGATGGTCCCCTGCGGTTTATTTCCAAGGAGGAAACTTCAAAAGAGGGATTGTCCTTGGTGGCAATGTGGACCATCTTGTATCTATGTATAGGATCTAGTACATTGTTTTGTAGCTTATGGGGAGGTGTACCAGCGGGCATAAATATTACCTTTTCTAATGTAAGGCTTTCCTTTGCCCAATTTGCAGCTATTAAATGACCATAATGGATGGGGTCGAAGGTACCACCTATTATTCCAATTCGTTTTTTGTATTTATTGTTTAGCTTATTCATATTAACCTCCGTAAAACAATTAGTTCATTCAGGCTTGGTACAACCCAGCCCTTACAATGGCTATAGGGATGACAGGGTGTTAGGGCATTATAATTGGATTTTAGGATTTTCCTTAGACTTTTTATATATTATTATTTTGTTTCCTATTACTTGTACCAGTTCTGCTTCTATATTGTTTGCAAGTTCTTCCCCTACTTCTTTTGGTTCTAAAAGGCTATTACTTAATACATTTACTTTTATTAATTCTCTAGCTTCTAATGCTTCTAATACTTGTTTTTCTAAATTTGGTCCTATTCCTTCTTTTCCTATTTGGAATATAGCTGTTATATTATTTGCTAAGGCCTTCAGGTGTGACCTTTCCTTACTTGTTAACATTTTCTTTTTCCTCCATTTTATCTGAAATATTCAAACTCTATATCTAGTATTTTAACGATATCTCCATCTTTAATGCCCATATTTTCTAATTCATCTATTATCCCCTTTTTTCTTAGCATTCTTTGAAAATATCTAATTGAATCTAAATCATCAAAGTTTACTGAATCTATTAGTCTTGCTAAATCTTTACCCTCTACTATATACTCTTTATTAATTATGTTTATATCAAAGGATTTTTCTGTTTCTGGTTCATATATCTTTTCAAATTCATCTATTATAAATAGGGGTGGTTCTATTTCCTCTAATAATTCTACTGTCCTATCTAATAATTCCCCTAGTCCTTTTTTTGTTGCTGCTGATATTGGATATACCTCATAACCTTTTTCCTCAAAGTATGCCTTTAATGTGTCTACCTTCTTCTCATCAAAGACTATATCTATTTTATTTAATGCTATGATCTGTTTCTTTTCTGCTAATATATGACTATATTTTGATAGTTCCTCATTTATCTTTTTAAAGTCATCTATGGGATTCCTGGTTTGATCCTCCTCGAAACCTGATATATCTAATATATGTATAAGAAATCTTGTTCTTTCTACATGACGTAAAAATTGGTAACCCAGTCCTATTCCCTGGTGGGCTCCTTCGATTATCCCTGGGATATCTGCCATTACAAAACTACTATTTTTCCACTCTACGACCCCTAGATTTGGAGTTAAGGTGGTAAAGGGGTAATTTGCAATCTTTGGCTTTGCCTTGGTGATTGAAGCTAATAGTGTGGATTTTCCCACATTTGGAAAGCCCAATAAACCAACATCTGCCAACAATTTTAGTTCTAAAATTATTTCCCTTTCCTGACCTGCCACTCCACCTTCAGCAAAACGAGGTGCTTGTCTTGTGGGGGTAGCAAAATGTTGATTACCCCTCCCACCTTTTCCCCCTATTGCCAAAGTGCTTCGGGTATTGTGTTCTGTGAGGTCCGCTATAATCTTACCGCTTTCTTTGTCTAGGATAATGGTACCTGGAGGTACTTTTATTATTAGGTCCCCCCCATCTTTCCCAGTCATTTTGCTTGGTCCTCCGTCTTGACCGTTTTCAGCTATATATTTCTTTTTATAGCGAAAATCCATTAATGTCCTTAGACCAGTATCTACCTGGAAAATAATATTGCCCCCCTTGCCACCATCTCCCCCAGCAGGTCCTCCTGAAGGTTCAAACTTTTCTCTTCTAAATGCTACTATGCCGTTACCCCCATTGCCCGCTTTTATGTATATTCCAGCTTTATCTATAAACATTAAATCACCTTTGTTTTCAATTTTTATATAGTCCTATTATAACAAGTAACCAGAGTCTTTCAAATTAATTTATACAAGAATTGTAATTATTATACTTACTTAAACTATTTCCCACTATTGTCTCTTATAATCACAAAACCACTCCAGATATACTGAAGTGGTCCCTTTGTTTACATAACAGCTTCCTGTTCTTGTGGATATACGCTTACTTGTTTTTTGTCCTTACCTTTTCTTTCGAACTTAACAATTCCGCTAGTAGTAGCAAACAAAGTATCATCCTTGCCTCTTCCAACATTTTCACCAGGATGAATCTTAGTTCCCCTTTGTCTAACTAAAATATTTCCAGATAGAACAAATTGTCCATCAGCTCTTTTGACCCCAAGTCTCTTAGACTCACTATCTCTACCGTTTCTAGAACTACCTACTCCTTTTTTTGTAGCCATAATTCCACCTCCTATGGATTATTCTTAATCCTATCTATTTAGACCCTTCTTATGCTTCAATTTTTTCAATTAAAACCTTTGTATATGGCTGTCTGTGACCTTGCTTTTTTCTATAGTCCTTTTTTGCCTTATACTTGAAAATAATTATCTTTTTGTCTTTTCCCTGTTCTAGGACTTTACCAATAACCTTTGCATCGTCAATTAATGGTGTTCCCACTTCCATTTTGCCTTCTCTGGAAATAGCTAGAACTTCATTAAATTCTACCTGTTCTTCCCCTTGAACATTAAGCTTTTCAACATTGATTACATTACCTTCTTCAACTCGGTATTGCTTTCCACCTGTTTTTATAATAGCATACATACTACACACCTCCTCTAACCAGTCTCGCCAAGGCAGGCACCATTACGGATTTAAACCTGATTTGAGCGGCTACCTACATTCAAATATTTTAACAGACTAAGAAAGGGTTGTCAATTAGATTAGGAATTTAGATTCTAGTAATTTTAATTTGATTCATAGCTAGGTTTTCATCCTGTGTTATTTCAAAATTTATATTGTACTTTCCCTGCAATTTTTCTAAAATATTATCTTCATTTGCCATTAATCTGAAAGTGATATAAGGGTGGGCAAGGACCTTCAAACTCTTTTCTGACTTCAAATAAATATTCTCACCTAAAATTTCATCTATTTGTATTAATAGGGTGTTCATGGATATTACCTTTCCAGTACCCTCGCAGACAGGACAGGGGGTTTGAAGTATACGTCCTAAAGGTTTTCTTGTTTTTTTCCTAGTTATTTCCACCAAACCCAATTGGGTTATACCCATAACATTGGTTTTGGTTTTATCTTCCTTAAAAAATTCCTCTAATTTATTTAAAACCCTTATTTCATCTTGGGGGTCTTTCATATCAATAAAGTCTACAACAATGATACCGCCTATACTTCTTAATCTAAGTTGATTTGCAATTTCTTGGGCTGCTTCAAGATTTGTTTTTAATACTGTTTCTTGTAAGCTTAACTTGCCTACAAATTTTCCCGTGTTTACATCTATTACCGTCAATGCCTCTGTTTGATCTATTACTATATTACCACCACATTTTAACCAGACTTTGTTAAAATATATTTGTTCAATTTGGGAGTTTATATTATAGTGGTTAAATAATTGATGACCACCGTTAAAATACTTTATTCTATCTTTTAAACCTGATGAAATATAGTCCACCATTTCTATTACCTTATCATAGTGTTCCTTACTATTTATCACAAATTCATCTATTTCCTTTGTAAATAAGTCCCTTACAATTCTATAGGGAAGTTCTAATTCACTATGAATTAGCCGTGGTCCAATATAAAGTCTATTTTTTATCATTATTTTCTTCCATAATCTAATTAGAAAATTTAAATCGGAAATAATCTTTTCTTCCTCAATGCCCTGGGCATCGGTTCTGATAATTACACCCATTTCCTCTGGTTTGTTTTCCTGGGCTATGGTTTTTAATCTTTCTCTTTCTGCCTCTTCTTTAATTCTTCTGGATAAACCTATATAGTTTAGGTTAGGCATTAACACAATATATCTTCCCGGTAAGGTAATATTAGTATTCACCCTTGCTCCCTTATTTGCTATGGGTTCCTTAACCACCTGGACTAAAATTTCCTGACCTTTTTTTAATATCTTATGTATAGATGTATTATCATCTGCATCCTTTACATATAAAAATGCATTCTTTTCTATTCCAATATCAATAAAAGCCGCCTGCATACCTGGTAATATATTTTCAACCCTTCCCTTATATATATTACCTACCACTCTTTTGTGATTTTCCCCTCCTACATAAAATTCTTTTAATATATTATTATCTGTCAAGGCTATTCTGGATTGTTGGTTGCTAATATCCATAATTATTCTTTTCACATATCTTCTCTCCCCGATTTTCCACTAAACAATTTAATAGGACTAATATATTTCCCCTTTAATTGAGTATACAATTCCAGCCTATGGATCTTTATAAAATCATAAATAATAAATGGCTCTCCATAAATAATTAACTTTTCAATTACTATTTCCGGTTTCACATTATGCTGACTCCCAGTTGCAAGCTGCATTTCCAGGTTTATAATACCTTCCTTCATACTTAATACTTTTATTGACCTTATTAATGGTTTAATGTCCCTTTCTGTTCTATTTCCCCTTTTATTGGTTCTCTCCTCTTTTATTTGATCCTGAGATAAAAATTCCTTTATTTTTTTATTCATTTCCCTATTACCTATTATTCGTTTAGAATAAATACCAACCCTATATAGACCCATTTGAATTGTGGACATTAGAGAAGAATGGTCTTCATCACTTATAATACAATCGGTGATTTGAATACCCTTTGGAAGTGCTGAATTAAGTTTTTTCATTAATTCCTCTTCTTCTTGCCAGTTATTGAGCTCCACATCCACGTATTCCCCATCACTGGTCATTCCAACAGATAATGCCATGGCAAAGGATGTCTTTGGATGAGGATTAAAGCCTTGAGAATATGCTATATCTATTTCTGCCCGCCTTAATGCCCTTTGAAATGCCCTTTGTAAATCTAAATGGGAAATATATTTTACTTCTTTCCCTTTTGAAAATTTCATCCTAGCTATTACCATAGCAAGACCATCCCCCATCTAAATCTTGTATACCACAATAGACACATGTTTCCCTGCAATAGGGCGTTACCTTTCCCTTTAATGCATTTTTATGTTCCCTGATTAAAAACTCCTTTGTAACACCAATATCAATGAAGTCCCAGGGTAATATTTCATCGTATTCCCTTTGCCGATGGGCATAAAAACTTGGGTCTAATTGGACTTCTTGGAAGGCTTCCATCCATTTATCAAAATTAAAATGCTCCTTCCACCCATCAAATTTACAACCTTTTGCCCAAGCTATTAAAAGTACCTTTCCTAAACGCCTATCCCCACGAGCAAATACTGCCTCTAGAAAACTTGTTTTATTATCATGCCAACTATAATTAATTTTTCTGTCCTTTATAAAACTCTTTAAATGCCTTTGTTTTTCCCCTAATTCCTCCATAGTGTTTTGTGATTCCCATTGAAAAGGTGTAAAGGGCTTCGGTACAAAGGAGGAGGCACTTAAAGATATTCTAATATTTTTATTTCGCTTGTCCCTATCTATTTTATAATATTCCTTTAATGCTTTTCCCCCTAAATCTCCAATACCCTCTATATCTTCAAGTCTTTCAGTTGGTAGACCTATCATAAAGTATAATTTTATTCTACCCCATCCAGATTCAAAAGCCTGACCTATGGTCCTTAAAATATCATCTTCTGAAACCCCTTTATTTATTACATCCCTAAGTCTTTGAGTACCGGCTTCCGGTGCAAAGGTCAAGCCAGACTTTCTTACTTTTTGGATTTGGTCAGCAAGCTTCACAGAGAATTGGTCTATACGGAGGGAAGGTAAAGATAAACTAATATTTCTATCCTTATAATCTTCCATAAGTTCTTCCACTAGGGGTATTAAATGGGTATAGTCACTGGTGCTCAACGATGCAAGAGATAGTTCCTCATAACCTGTACTTCTTAAAAGTTTATCTGCAACTTCCCTAATAGTATCCGGGGACTTCTCCCTAACTGGTCTATAGATTATTCCTGCCTGGCAGAAACGACAACCCCTAGTACAGCCTCTAAAGACTTCCACCATAATTCTATCATGTACAATACTGGTAAAGGGAACAATCATTTTTTCAGGATAATAACTTTGATCTAAGTCCTTGATGATTCTTTTTTTTATTCTATGAGGGTAGTCCTTGGATATTGGGAAAAAATCCTTTATCCTACCTCCTTCATCATATTCCACGTCATAAAATGCTGGTATATATACCCCCTGTATTTGGGCAATAGAATGAAGGAATTCCTTTCTGGTAGATTTTTGTTTTTTCCATTCTTTATATACTTCTAAAACTTCTAATAGTACCATTTCCCCCTCCCCCATAATCACTATGTCTACAAAATCTGCCAGCGGTTCAGGATTATATCCACAAGGTCCCCCTACCATTACAAAGGGGTGGTCTTCTGTCCTGTCTTTACTTAAAAGGGGGATATTAGCCAAGTCTAAGATGTTTAATATATTGGTATAGCTCATTTCATATTGGAGGGTGAAACCAATAAAATCAAAGCCTGTAATAGGATCCATGGTTTCAAGTGCAAATAAAGGCAGGGATTTTTCCCGTAGCTGGTTTTCCATATCTACCATAGGGGCAAATACCCTTTCACAATAGATATCCTCCTGTTCATTTAATAGGTGGTACAAGATTCTCATTCCAAGGTGGGACATACCTATTTCGTAAATATCTGGAAATGCAAAAGCATATCTAACAGTGTTCTCATTAATTTCCTTATGAACACTATTTAATTCTTGTCCAATATATTGTATGGGGTTTTTCACCTTTGGTAGTATTATATTCTCTAGGGTGTTTTTCATTTGCTTTTTCTCCTATAACATCCAAATTTATACTAACTTTTATACTTTTCCTATTTTATCAATCTTTTTTCTATTTTCCAATAAGTCTTTTACCTGGCTATCCAACCCATAAAAGATTATTCCGTTTAATATTTCATCCTCTGTTATTATACCCTTTAGTGCATAATCTTGATCTAATACATATATAATGTGAAACTTATTTGTAGTAAATTGTTTAAATATTTCACCTAGGGTTATTTCCGGCAATACTGTAATATGTTGGGACATCATTGAACCAGTTTCATTTAAATTCTCTTTTTTATTAGTAATATCCTTCATAGTGGTATAAAATGCAATTTCACTTTCCTTTGTTGATTGATAAAAAATAAATATTCCTATTAAAATTAAGGTAAAATTATAACTAGCTAAGGTAAATAAATATATATTAAAGACCACAAGGCATAGGGCAATAATCTTGGAGATTATGGAAGTAATATCAGTAGCCTTTTTATATCCAAATATTAAGGCAAGCATACTTCTAAAGACCCTTCCCCCATCAAGGGGTAGGGCTGGTAACAAATTAAATATAGCTATGGACAAACTGCTAAAAATAACAAAATCAAAACCAGGGCTTTTCCAGTAAAAAAAATCCTGTAAAAAAAATATAGTAGCTGAGAGTGCTACATTTGATATTGGACCGGCTAATGAAATAATTATCTCCTCTTTGGGGGTAAAACTCAGGCTATTATCTAGTTTAACAAGACCGCCAAAGGGGAGGATTTGAATTTCCTGAATCCTTATACCCAAAAACATTGCCATAAGTCCGTGGGATAGCTCGTGAATCATTATTATAGCTAATAAAATCAACATTTCTTCTGCATAACCTAAAATATATAAAGATATCATAATAGGAAAAAACAAAACATGGATGGAAAAGGTTGTTCCATGTACTTTTATTAATTTCACTAATGGTTCACATCCTTTAGTTTTTGTCTGACTCTATATCAATATAATCTAAAGGATTAACAGCCTTATCATTTTTCCATAATTCAAAATAGAATATAGATTGTTCACCTTCTCCCCCATTCTGGGTTTTTCCTAAACTATCTCCTTTTTGAATCTTTTGATTCAGGTTTATTGAGGAATTAAAACAACCTTCATAAATACCTTTAAACATATTATTATGCTGAATCACTATTCTTTCCCCACCATATAGGCTAGTTTGTAATTGCAATACTTTACCACTGTCTATTGCCTGTATTTCCCTATCAGGGTTTCCATCAATTTCTATACCTCTTCCTTCAATATTGGTTTTAAATATTGGATGAACCCTATCTCCAAAGGGTAAAATCACCTTGCCTTCTACCGGCGATTCAAAATTACTATCTTCTATGGTGGCACCATCATCGGTACCTATAAACTTCCTAATCTGGTTTCCCATGGCAGGCACTATATTTTTATTTTCCAGGATGCTTTCTTTCCAATTCATATTGTAGTTGAGGGCTACCTTAACTCCTTGGGATAAATTCCTGGCAAATGTAAAGGGTAGTGAGTTGATTGCAAAAACTATAGCAAATATAATAGTGGATATAATTAAACGAAGGGAATTTTTTTTCATAAACCTTTCTATATCAAAGGATTTTATATCAAAATCCCCGTCATCACTTGTAAAATATCGGTCTCTAAATTGCTGGCCAGCACTTCTAATTTTTGGTTCTAATCTATACCTACCTTTAGTCTTTGTATATCTTTCCTCTTCCATGTATTGCCCCTCCCTAATTAATATATAAGATGTAGTGTTGTTCGTTCCTAGGTATTATAATATATTTAATCAGAGGACATTTTATTACACTTTGATATTACTAAAACTTAATTCTATGACGTCTCATGGTTACATTCAATACCAAACCTACTGCCATCATATTTGTTAGCATTGAACTTCCACCATAGCTTATAAATGGAAGGGTTATTCCAGTTATAGGCATTAGACCAATAGTCATACCGATATTTTCAACTATTTGAAATAAATACATAAAGAATACACCTGTTATGATTAATGTACCAAATTGGTCCTTTGCAATTTTAGATAATTTTAGCAATCTTAATAAAAACAAAGTAAATACTATTACTATTATTGCAGATCCTACAAACCCGGTTAGTTCGGAAATCACTGAAAATATAAAATCTGTCCACTGTTCTGGTAAGAAATTTAAATTAGTTAGGGTTTCCTCTGCCATTAAGCCTTTCCCCGTAATCTTCCCTGATCCAACTGCCAACATGGATTGTATAACATGGTATCCATCACCTAATGGGTCGCTATATGGGTTTATAAAAGTTATCAGCCGCTTTTTCTGGTGAGGATAAAGTATAAAGTTCCAAAGTATTGGAAAGGAAACCAATAATGTTACCATGCTACCATATATGAATTTCATATTTATTCCTGCTACAAAAAGCATGCCTAATGTGATTACAATAATTACTAAGGCATTACCTAAATCCGGTTGTTTCATAATTAAAATAATGGGAATTACAATGTGGAGACCAGGTATTAATAGATCCTTAATAGTATTTAATTTTTCTTCCTTATTCTCTAATATTTTTGCAAAAGTGATTATTATACCAATCTTAGCAAATTCTGCCGGTTGTACCTCTATTACCTTTAAATCAATCCAGCGCCTAGCACCTTCTTTATACTTACCTATACCTGGTATCAATACTGCAATTAACATTAGTATGGTTATGGCGTATATTATCTTCCAAAAATACCCAAACTGACTATAATCGATACTTATAATCACGGCCATGGCGATAAGCCCCAAAACAAAAGCTATAGCCTGAACAGTGACAAACTTCATAGATTGAGCAGGACCGAAGTTCTGGGTAGCAGCAAATATAGCTATAAGACCCATGATTACAAGGA
>CAYMVC010000026.1:0-8329 GCA_964393755.1 uncultured Eubacteriaceae bacterium
CATAATTATCCTAGGAAGTACAGAGCGGGACACCGGGACAGACACACTGTCCTAGCTAAAGAATATATGGAAAAATTTGAATATGAGGCGTATTACTAATTAAAACTTATTTATTTGGGATTTATGAAAATTTCAGTTTTATTTTCATAATTTAACCTTTAATTCCTTTCCAATGTCTAATCCAAGGACATTTACTCTTGCAATATATTCCATTGACCTACAAATGGATAGTTTTTCATGCCTGTCACCTAGTTTTCTTCTATTTTAGCATAGTTTTTCTAGTGAAAGAAAACTATTTTTATACCTTATTAATCCTATAGAATTAATTAGGTATGTTTTTGACAATTTCTATTGATTTGCATATTTTTATTGTGTATAATCCTTGTATGTGTCAAAAAATATACTAAATTTTAGGGGGATTACACATGAAAAGACTATTAGTATTTTTTGTAGTATTAACAGCAATACTTGCACTAGTAGTTGGATGCTCTTCTTCACCGGCAAATGACAAGCCTGAAGAAAAGACACCTGAAGTATCCGTAGAGAATCTGGGAGTATCGGTGGAGGACTTAGAGGATGGCATCTATGAAGCCCAAGAAGATGAGTTTGACAGCAATAGTGGCTGGAAATACATGGTTACCTTGGAAGTAAAAGATGGGAAAATCGTCGATGCTGTATGGAATGGTGTTCACAAAGACGGGGGAGACGATAAGGTAACCCAGTCAATCAATGGTGATTATGGTATGGTGGAACATGGAAAGGCTATTGCTGAATGGCATGAGCAAGCTGCCTTAGTAGAAGACTACCTATTGGAGGTACAAGACCCCACTGATATTGAATATTCAAATGATGAAGGTTCTACTGATGCCATTGCCGGTGCAACTATCCATGTAAAAGAATTCTTTGATCTTGCTGTAAAGGCTTTAAAATCCCAAGACAAGTAAGGTCCTTTATATTTCAAATAATACCCATCCTTGGGAAGGTGGTGTTATTGGATGAGTCATATTTACATTTTTATTTTTTAATTTTCCACATTATTATATTCATTTAAAAGGTAGGAAAGAGTAAATAAACTTTCACTAAGGTGAACATTTTCAATTACTATATTGTCCGGTACCTTTATATCAAAGGGAGCAAAGTTCCATATACCCTTAACTCCACCCTCAACAAGTCTATCGGCAGTTTCTTGAGCCTTAGAAAAGGGTACACATATGATACCTACCTCGATATTGTTTTCCCTAATATAATCTTCTAAATTATCCAAATCAAAAATTTCTACATCTCTTATTTTTAAACCTATTAATTTAGGGTTTATGTCAAACATTGCATCTAATTTAAATCCCTTTCTTTGGAAGTCGGAATAATTTGCTATTGCCTGACCAAGATTACCTGCACCTATAATTATGGATTTATATTCCCGGACTAATCCTAGTATCTTACCGATTTCTTTGTATAGTTCTTCCACATTATAACCGTAACCTTGCTGGCCAAATCCCCCAAAGCAATTAAGGTCTTGGCGTATCTGGGAGGCAGTAAATCCCATAATCCTACTTAATTCCTTTGATGAAATCCTATAAATTTCCTTGTTAAGTAGATTTTCCAAGTATCGATAATACTTTGGCAACCTTCTGATAACAGCCATAGATACCTTTTGCGATGTTCTTTGCATATAATTCCCCTCCGTTATTACGATTTGTCATTGATAAATTTTTAATAGAAAAATTATATCATTAGGGTATTGTAGTGTCAAACCCTTTTTAGAAAAATTGTTAATTTATAGACAAATCATTTCTTCTTCTTAAAAGTTATACCCAAATACTATATTCCTTAAACATTGTTTAAATTTTTTATCCTTTCTGCTACAATGTTAGTAGCTATAATACACTTGGAGGTTTGATTTTGTGATACTATCATGTAGAAATATTAATAAGGCCTTTGGTATTAATACCATATTAGAAGATATTAATTTTCATATAAATGCAGGTGAGAGAGTTGCCTTGGTGGGTAGAAATGGTTCCGGAAAATCCACCTTATTTAAAATAATTAGCGGTGAAATTTCTAAAGACAGTGGAAATGTTATTAGCCCTAAGAATATCACAATAGGCTATCTTTCTCAAAAACTAGATTTAAATGAAGGAAATAAACTTTGGGATGAAATGATCAATATATTTAATGACCTTATAGAAATGGAAAAAGACCTTCGCCGACTGGAGAAGGAAATAAGTGAAAAAAGTAATAAAGGTAGGGAAGACTTATCCCTTCTTATGGAAGAATATGGTCACCTTCAAGAGAACTTTGGGGAATTAAATGGCTATGGCTACCCCAGCCAAATTCGTGGTGTCTTAAATGGTTTAGGTTTTAGTGAAAAGGATTATGGTAAAGAAGTAAATGAATTTAGCGGTGGTCAAAAGACCCGTATTGCCCTGGCAAAGCTTTTATTAAAGCAGCCTGATATCCTCCTATTAGACGAACCTACAAATTTTTTGGACTTGGATGGAACAGAGTGGCTGGAAGCCTATTTATCCAATTATCCTAAGACTCTTTTTATAATCTCCCATGACCGTTATTTTTTAGATGCCTTAGTGGACCAGGTATTTGAATTAGAAAATCATAAATTAACTATTTACCAGGGAAACTACTCCCAATATATTAGGTATAAAAAAGAAAACCAAGATATAGTCCTCCACCAATATAGAGAGCAACAAAAGGAAATTAAGAGGCAGGAAGAAATAATTGCTAAGTTCCGGTCTTTTAACAGGGAAAAGAGTATTAGGAAGGCCGAAAGCAGGCAAAAAGCCTTGGATAAGATTGAACTATTGGAAAAACCTAGCCTCTTAGCCAATCTTAATTTATCCATCCAGCCGGAAGTTACTAGCGGTCGGGATGTATTAAGGGTCCAGGACTTATCAAAATCCTTTGGTGACCATGAGGTTTTTAGTAATATTAACTTTGAAATATTTAAAGGAGAACATATCGGAATTATAGGTCCCAATGGTATAGGAAAGTCTACTCTATTTAATATTATTCTAAATAGGGTAGCCCCTGATACTGGAGATGTGATCCTAGGTAGAAATGTATTTCCAGCTTATTTTGACCAAGAGCAGGCTTCACTAGATAGTGAAAATACAATATTAGATGAATTATGGTCGGAAAAACCTTTAGCTAGGGAAACAGAAATTCGTAACCTCCTGGCTGCCTTTTTATTTACCGGAGATGATGTATATAAAGACATTTCTTCCCTATCAGGAGGGGAGGGAAGTAGGGTATCCCTAGCTAAGCTTATGCTTTCTAAGGCAAACCTCCTCCTAATGGATGAACCTACCAATCATTTGGATATTGATACCAAGGAGGTATTGGAGGATGCCTTAGTCCAATATAAGGGTACCCTCTTAGTAATATCCCATGATAGATATTTCCTAAATAAGGTGGCAAATAAGATATTCAAAATGGATAAGGAGGCTATAGAAGTATTCTTAGGTAATTATAATTATTACCTTGAAAAAAGAAAACAAGAACAACTTCTAGCAGAGGGGAAAGAATTAAAACCTATTTTTAATAAAACCCAGCTTAAACAGGAACGGAGGAAGGAAAGGGAATATCGTCAGGCTTTTAGGGACCAACAAGAGGCAATAAACTCCTTGGAAATTACAATAGGAGAATTAGAAGAGAAAATCTATGTTCTGGAACAAATAATGTGCCAGCCAAATTTTTATGATGATATAGACAAGGCTCAGGCAATTAGCCAGGATTATAATGATGTAAAGGTAGAACTGAAAGAGATAATGGTCCAATGGGAAGAAAATATGCTTTTATTAGAGGAAATGGAATCGTAATAAAAACACCCGTAGGTGTTTTTATCACTAAGCTAAACTGCTTTTTTCCCAAAGAATAGTGCTATAATAAATAGAACTATAAATACAAAAAATAGTATCTTAGCAATCCCTGCTGCTGCGCCTGCAATGCCTGTAAAGCCGAATACAGCTGCTATAATAGCTATTACTAAAAATATTATACTCCACTTTAACATAGTTATCACTTCCTTTTTAATATATTCCCCTTTATTAGGAATTCTATTAATCAAAAAAGTTCCAACCTGGTAAGTTACTGGAAGTCTATTTTTAGTACCCCATTTTCATATTTACAATGTTTATCATCTCTCCATTATTATTTAAATAGGCATCTAAGTTGTGGAGGAAAATCTCATTTGCCCTAGATAGATAGCCTGGGAAAATTCCCGCTATATGGGGAGTCATTATAACATTATCCATATACCTTAAGGGGTGATCCTTTGGCAGGGGTTCTTCCTCAAAGACATCTAAGCCGGCACCGGCTATTTTATTTTCCCCTAATGCCCATAGTAATGCCTCTGTATCTACCACCTCTCCCCTGGCAATATTTACAAAGTAACTATCCTCCTTCATTTTTTCAAAGGTACCTTTATCCATTATATGCCTGGTTTCTGAAGTTAGGGGAAGGACCATTACTACATAGTCACTTCTTTTCAGTAATGCGTCTAAATTCTCCATAGGGAACATCTCATCTACAAATTCTACATCTTTACCGGATCTTCTAACTCCTAATACATTCATATCAAAGGCCTTTGCCTTTCGGGCAATTTCCTGACCTATGGCACCCACCCCTATGATGCCAATAGTTTTACCATATAGGCTCAGGGGTTTTACCTTTCTATCCCATTCCCCTTCTTTTTGTTGCCTAGTAAATTCAATAGATCTTCGGGCATGGGCCAGCATATAGGTAAATACTTGTTCTGCAATGGCATGTCTATGTATCCCACTTACATTGGTAACTAAAATATCCTTTTTTATAATTTCCTCTGCAGGCAGTTTATCCACCCCTGCTCCATAGGCCATAAGCCATTTAAGATTTTCTGCCCTTTCTATTCTGCCTTTTTTCATTTCAAATCCATAAGTAACCCAAATATCCGCAAGGTTCAGCAGACTTTCATCAGAATCATCTTTATCTACTATAAATTCCACCTGGGGAAATTTACTTTTAAATTTTTTCAAATGATGATCCCTAATGGGTACTGAAAATAAAACCTTGGTCATAAAATCACTCCTCCTTTATTTCTTCTATAATACTTACCCTAAAAAACTTTCATTACACAGATATTCATTGGTTAACCAAGCAAAAATAGTGGTTGACTATAGGTCAAGCCTTATGTATAATATCAATTGTTAACTAAATCAAAATTATGGTTTACCAAGGAGGTCCTAAAATGAAAATTAAAAAAATCGTATTAGTTGGAATGTTTTCTGGATTATTAGCTATTATATCTCCCCTGCAAATCATTATCCCCTTTTCCCCTGTTCCTATAACATTACAGGTAGTCGGCATGGTTTTAGCTGGTGGTATTTTAGGAAGCAGGCTGGGGTTTTTGTCCGTCCTAATATATACAATCCTAGGCTTGGTAGGTCTTCCCATATTTGCAGGTTTTAAAAGTGGATTACCTGCCTTAATAGGTCCTACTGGAGGTTATATAATAGGTTTCATAGCTGCAGCATATATAATTGGAAAGCTGGTAGAAGTAAAAGCTGAACCGGGACTAGCCTATATTATATTTGCAAATATGATTGGATTAATAGTACTCTATACCATCGGTACCCTCCAATTATCTTTTATCTATACCCATTCTATTTATAAGGCCTTACTTGCCGGTGTCCTACCCTATATTATCCCTGACCTAATAAAGATTCTTTTTTCTTCTATTTTAACAATACAGGTTCGAAAGGTCTTAATTAAGTCTGGATATTTAGTCCCCTAAAATGAATTATTCCACAGACTATCCACAATGTCCACATGGTTATCCACAGGGAGAAAGCCTAGTAGTTTCAACTTTTAAGTTTTTCTATTTAGCTTTCTCCACATTATCAACATTTACATAATTATGAAAGTTGTAAATTAGGGAGGGCATTTAGGTCTAAATCTGAAATGTTTCCTCTTAAATATTGATAATAACCGGCTGTACCTATCATGGCAGCATTGTCTGTACATAATATTATAGATGGATAGCCCAGATGGATATTATTTTCTTTTGCCAATTTCTCCATTTCTTGTCGGAGGGCAGAATTTGCTGCCACCCCCCCTGCCAAATATATGGCTTTAGAATTCTTTTCAATGGCTGCCTTTATGGTCTTATTGGCAAGGACCTCCACCACAGCCTGTTGAAAGCTGGCTGCAACGTCCTCCACTATAATTTCCTTTCCCTTCATTTTACAAGAATTTAAATAATTTAAAACGGCGGATTTTAACCCGCTAAAACTAAAATCAAAGCTATCCTCCTCTAAATATGCCCTAGGAAAATCTATGGCAAATCCATTCCCCTTCCTAGCTACTTCGTCTATTAGGGGACCTCCAGGATATCCTAACTTTAAGGCACGTGCCACCTTATCAAAGGCCTCCCCTGCCGCATCATCCCTTGTCCTTCCAAGGACTTGGTAGACCCCATAATCCTTTACATGTACCAAATGGCTATGACCTCCTGAAGCAACTAGGGAGACAAAGGGAGGCTCTAATTCTTTATCTTCTATATAGTTTGCAGATATATGCCCATCTATATGGTGGACCCCTATAAGGGGAATATTTAAGCCGAAGGCAAGGGCTTTTCCAGTAGAAAGCCCTACCAATAATGCCCCTACCAGTCCAGGTCCATAGGTAACCGCAATCCCATCTAATTCCTTAAGGGATAATCCTGATTCTTCCAATGCCTGGTCAATTATGTAGGGTATTTTTACCAAGTGGTTTCGGGATGCCACCTCTGGTACCACTCCGCCAAAGACTTTATGAATATCTATTTGAGAGTAGATTTTATTTGATAATAGGTCACGACCATTTTTTACTAGAGCCACTGAAGTTTCATCACAGGATGTTTCAATAGCTAATAAAATGATATCCTTCTTTTCCTTAATATTTATATTCATTCTTTCTCGTAATTCTTTTATTGAATAGTTCATTGTTTTCTTCCTTTTCTCCATGACATTTATACTATAGTTTAACAGTAACTTTATTCTTTCTTAAATATAGACCACTTATAATAACTATTGTAGCAAAGGACACAAAAATATACATGCCTAATTTGATTACAATATCCTTAAAAAATCCCAATGGCACTAGGTTTATCAGTATACTTTTATTAGGGTCCAACCTCCAAAGGTCATTGTCAAAAAAGATGTAGTGGAATACATCAAAATACTTAGAAAAGTCCCTTGATATTATTATAGCCAATAATAATATCAAGATAGTAGCTGAAATTATTGAAAATAAAAAGATTTTTGCAATTTCTACTTTCCTTTTTTTAATAAGCAAAAATATTAGACCAAGCACAAATATTATGAGTAATATATTTCTTAGGATAGTTCCCTTTATAAATAGGATTTGAACATCTACCATATGAGCCCGGTCCCTTTCATCAAAGACAAGCCTATTTTCTCCCCGGACACTGGCATATATTTTCAGGTCTTGCCTTTTTCCCTTTAAATAGGATAGTAATTCACCGGTTACTTCCATTAACTCTTCCTTTTTAATACCAGTATTGTCTACCACCTGATATTTATCATACTTGATATTATAAAAGTCTTTGTTAAATGCCACTATCTCCAGGTTTGTCAATATAATAATAATTGGTAAAGTAATAAAAATAGCCCCAAGGGCCAGTCTTTTATATATCCCATCCACTATATTTTCCCGCCTCTCCTCCACATAATAAGGGCATCTTCCTTATTATCAAAATAAAATTCCTTTCTAATACCAACAGCCTTAAAGCCCAAACCTGTATATAGGTTAATTGCCTTATAATTGCTTTTCCTAACCTCCAGGGTCATATCGAGAATACTTTCCTTGGCTGCAAGACTGATCAAGGCTTCTGTCAACAGCCGACCCCTGCCCCTCCCCCTGTAATCCGGATGAATTGCAATATTTGTTATATGAGCCTCCCCTAAAATAAACCACATTCCCCCATAGCCAACCACCTTATTATCTTCAATTATAACAAGATACCTTGCCAATTGGTTATGGGTCACTTCAGTGGTAAATGCCTCTTCAGACCATTGTATAGAAAAGCTTAGTCTTTCAATTTCCAGTACACCCTCAATATGGTCCTGACCCATAGGTATTATTTCTAGACCAGCCATGTCTAACCCCCCATTTTAAAGGCCGAATTTCTGTTCAGCCTGGGATTTTCTAATATAATGGGGAACAATGCTCTTATAGTCCCCTTTTTCTCCCCTTAAAAGCTTGCCAAGGGCAAGGCTTCCTATAGATGACGCCCTGGGCATTCGGGAAATTACAGGTGCTATTGAGACCTTTTCCC
>CAYMVC010000026.1:8339-12404 GCA_964393755.1 uncultured Eubacteriaceae bacterium
TAAGGGACCGAACTTTTCAATCCCATCCCCGACTAATTGGATAGACTCAGGTCTATTCTTCAAAAGATCTATCCATTCCATAGCCGATATTGCCTGATCATCCACAAGGGAAAACATTTGATTATCCTCCCATTTATATAAACCAGTATAAATCTCTTCCCTTTGAGCATCTAATATTGGACATATAATTCCCTTACTATTGGGAAGATTAAAAGCCAGTCCCTCCAGTGTAGACACACCAATCAAGGGTTTGTTTTCAATCTGTGCCAGTGCCTTAATGGCAGCCAATCCTATTCTAATCCCGGTAAAAGAGCCGGGACCTATTGAGACACCAAAGGCATCCACATCTTTAATCTGAATTTCCACCTCATCCAATAATTGCCTAAGGAGGGGCATAAGTTTTTTGGAGTGGTTTTTTTTATGATTTATTATCATTTCTCCAATGATTTTATCCTCATCGACTACTGCTACAGTGGCCACAATAGAAGAAGAGTCCAGTGCAAGTAATTTCATTTTCTATAACTCCTTTAGCATTTCTATATATTGATTACCCTTTGGATTTAGGGTCAAAATTCTATCATTAAAGTCTGCCCCCTTATTAATATCAATCCAAAGATAATCAGAGGGAAGGAAGTCTTTAATTAGGTTTGCCCATTCAATAATTACAATACCCTCCCCATATAGGTATTCATCAAAACCTATTTCATAAAGCTCCTCCCCATCTTCTAAGCGAAAGACATCTAAATGATAAATAGGGGTTTTCCCCCCATATTCATTGATAATTGTATAGGTGGGGCTGGTCACATAGGATTCTATCCCGGCACCTTTGACAATTCCCTGGGTTAAGGCTGTTTTCCCTGCCCCCATTTCTCCGGCAAGGCAAACCACAGAGCCAGCAGTTAATTTTTCACCGATTCTCTCCCCTAATTGGAAGGTCTCTTGGGGAGATTTTGTAAGAAATTCCTTCATTATTTCAACTCATTTCTGATTTAATTACAGAAGCACCGAAGCACCGGGGACGGTTCTTTTTGCTTCACAATTCTCTGTTAGCGAACAGACGAAGACATCGTTCCCTGCAAAGGCAGGGCAGAGCCAGCCCCTACGACGGACGACCAAGGTCGCCCTACTTATGCCGGGGAACTTCCTCTGCTTCAGTATTTTCATTTGTTTCACCCTCTGAAGCTTCCTCTTCTTCTTTTATATTCTCCTTGCCCCTTTCCCCTTCTAAATCTTTAATCTCTAGTTTCAATTGTTTTATTATCTTATTTTGCCCAATTTGTTTTACTAAACTCAATAAGAGAACAATAAAGGCACCTGCTAAGGCAGAAACTAATATTACCACTGCCTGGGATATGGAAAACTTGGCAAAAAGAAAGCTTATTTCCACTAATGCAGAATTTTGTATGGCAAAAATAGCCACTAATACTGCAAATAATAATGATATTACAAATTTAAATTCTAGATTTATTTTCATTCTCTTTCTAAACCCCCTTATAGATCCTACTTCCAATTATACCCTAATCCATTATTTTTCACTATATAATATTAGAAGAATTTGAAAGTAAAAATGCAGTGGTTGCCCACTGCATTTTTCCCTAATTATGCAAGATAGATGATAGTTTTTTATAGATTAATGAAACTACTACCGAAATCGCTATTCCCTTAAGGATATTAAAGGGGGTAACACCATAGACAATCATAGTTTTTAAATCAATAATTCTTGGATTAGCAATAGTACCCATTTCAATTATTGTATCTAAGGGTAAGCCCATTGCCTTAGTGTAGAAGGGGATAATCATGTAATAATTTGTCAATACCCCGGCTATAGACATTAGAATAGTCCCTAGCAACATTCCAATAATAGCATGTTTTTTATCCTTCTTGATTAAATATATACTACCTGCTGTAAATACAAATATGGCACCTAGGATAAAGTTAGATAATTCCCCTACGGCTGCTGTATAAGTTCCCCTTATAACAACATGAAGTATGTTTTTTATAAGTTCTATAACCACCCCCGCCATAGGTCCTAGGGCAAAAGCCCCTAGTAGTGGTGGTACATCACTTAAATCCATTTTTAAAAAGCCAGGGAAAAGTGGTACCGATACTTCAAACAACATAATAATAAATGCAATTACTGCTAATACAGAGATTTTTACCATTCTGTTAGTAGATGAAAGCTCTGGTGTCTTTTTTGCCTTTCCTTTTAAAAACTTGCTGAAAATTGTTAAATTTTCCATTACCCTTCCTCCTTTAGAAACTTGCTTCAGGTCTAAAGTAAGGATTCAGATTCAAAAAATGCCCCCGAAAAACTTCAGGGGCAAATGATTTCATGAACCTAAACAATCCTCTCCCATCCAGACTCTACTGTCGGTTTTGGAATTTCACCAAATCAACCATAGTGGTTCGCGGACTATAACCGCCGGTCGGGAATTTCACCCTGCCCTGAAGATGTTTTATTATATTTTTCTATTTCATTATAGCATAGATAATCACTGATATACAAGAAATCTTTAACAAAGATTTGATTGTTTGTTATTATACTGAAATTTATTTAATATTATTTTGGGACAAGGAACCTGTCCCCATGTCCCACAGACTTTTTCGTAATTTCCTAGATTTGGAGATTCTAGTGGCAAACTCTAACTCCATTTTTGCCCTTTCTTCCTCGCCAATATTATTTAATGCAAGGTATAAATAATAGGGTACAGCAACTTGGAGGGTATTATAAATTGATCTATATACCGGATGCCTTTGCTTTCTATATAAAGCATTCTTCTCCCGGGCCTTAGCTAGTAGCTTAATTGCCAGTTGATTATCATTTAGCTTTAATGCTATTCGGGCATAGTCTAGCAATGCATTGGGATTTTCCTCGTTTTCTAATATCCCATCTAAGTGTTTAATATATTCCTCAGGTATATTCTCTATGGTCCCTTCCTCTTTCCCTACTAAATATATACTTAACAATATACCCCGGGCTTGTTTTTTCATTTTTGGACGGACAGATAATAGTTCATCTATGTTCTTAAGAGCTTCTTTTACACTTAATTTTTCTAATTCCACTTCAAATAGAATCTTTTCCAATTGGAAAACATATTGGCCTTGTGCCTTATCACCCTTTTTACGGTAAAATTCCAATTGCTTTTCCATCCTCTTATAAAAACCTTCATCTTTTAGGTTAAAGAGATATAGAAGTCTACCATAACCATAAAAGTATATTAGGGGAACCACATAAATATAAATTAGGTTATTAGTAAAAAAGGTCACTATGCCAAGTATTATTGTTAAAAAAGCTGCCTTTACCTTAAAATTATACCAGGTGCTATATGCCAATTGGTATTGTAAAAATCTTCTATCGAATATCCTCATTGTTTTCCTCCTATAGTACTTGAAGTTTTTGTCTTTAAAATTACCCCAAATAATAGTATACATTAATTGGGGTAAAATTCATATTATAAAGTTTATATAAATATTTGCCTTCTTTTGTAAGTAAGTAATAATTCTTAATTATTTATTTGGTTTTGCCCTTCCATATTGTGGCGGCCAAGCCACTTCATTATCTAAGGCAAAGTCTGCCAAGAGGGGCCAATTGGGATTTCTAATCAGTTCTCTTCCCAGGAATATTAGATCTGCCCTTTCACTTTGTAAGGCTTCTTCTGCCATATGAGGTGAAATTATGTAGCCACCACCTATAACCGGTAAACCTGTTTCCCTTCTTACAATGTCTCCATACCTGAGTTGATGACCCTGGTGTTCATCCTCCCTAGGTCCTTCCAGTCCACCAGAACTAACATTAATAATATCTATTCCCCCATCCTTAATAAGGTTTATAATTTCTACTATATCCCCTGGGTGGTTCCCTTCTTCAAAATATTCCTCTGCTGATAACCTGACACATAGGGGTTTTTCCCTAGGCCATTCCTTTCTGATTGCCTCCACCACTTCTTTTAAGAACCTCCCCCTATTTTCTAGGGAACCTCCATATTCATCTCTTCTTTTGTTGGTTATGGGAGATAGGAATTGGTTTACCAAATATCCGTGACCTCCATGGATTTCAATAAGGTC
>CAYMVC010000027.1:0-12307 GCA_964393755.1 uncultured Eubacteriaceae bacterium
ATAGAGACCAGGGAAATGCAATACTTATACAATGATGGAGATATTTATTATTTTATGGATTTAGAGACCTATGAACAAATACCTTTAAATAAGGACCAGGTGGAAGATACTATTATCTATATTAAGGAAAATATGAATGCAACAATAAAATTCCATAAGGGGGAGGCTTTTTCTGTTGATCCTCCAAACTTTGTAGAATTGGAAGTTATAGAAACAGAACCAGGTTTTAAGGGGGATACAGCAACTGCTTCCTTTAAACCTGCCACAGTGGAAACAGGTGCCAGCCTGGGAGTACCCCTATTTGTAAATACTGGTGATGTAATTCGTATTGATACTAGGACAGGGGAGTATATGGAAAGGGTTTAATGGTATAATATTAATAAATGAAAGAAAGATTTCATGTCTGGGCTTGTTGAGGGATCTGGATGACAAAAGTAAAGTTATCCAACAGTCTGAACAATTATACTTTCTTTTATATAAAAATTAAGGAGGGATTATTATGGATTTTATTAAGGAAAAGGTTGCCTATCTAAGGGGACTGACCGAAGGTTTAGGCATCAGTGAAGAGACAAATGAAGGGAAAGTACTCTTACATATAGTTGAAATACTTGATGATGTTTCTGACGCCCTGGAGGGTTTGGCAGATGCCCAGGATGATTTGGAAGAATACATTGAAGTAGTAGATGAAGACTTATCTGACTTGGAAGATGATGTTTATGACGAATTTGATGATGAAGATGATATAGATTTTTGTGAAGTGAAATGCCCTGAATGTGGGGAAGTTATTTATGTGGATATGGAAATGCTGGATGATGAAAATAAGATTAATTGTCCTAATTGTGGGGAAGAATTGGAAGTGGATTTATCATCCTGTTGTGGTGATGAAGACTGTGAGTGTCACTAATAACTAATATTAAAGGAGGGGCCGCTGCCCCTCCTTTATATTTTCCACTTATACCATCCTACCCTCAATAGTAGTGAACTGTGCTCATCATAATGTAGAAATATTAAAACAATTCTCCGGTTGTAAAATTTGAAGAAGAATTACCACACATAAAAAATTGAGACTGGGAAACTCACTTCGTTCAAACAACCCAGCCTCATCAAATTTTTTACTTAGTGGATTCTTCTAACAAATTTCCCAAAGTCGAAATTTATTTAATATTTCTTCCTAAAAGTTGCATTTTAGTTGTAGGGACGACCAGTGGTCGTCCGCTATTTTTTTGTCATCCCGAGTTTCTCAGTAGTAGGGGATGGGTTCTACCCATCCCACTTACGAGGGATCTAAAAGCCAAGATTCTTCGCTAACGCTCTGAATGACAAGACCAAAACCGTGGTTTTCGGTTTTTCGTATATCCCTTAATCAGTCTTTTTTTTATACTTTTAATCATAATTCCATGGGATCTTAAATAGTATTAATAAAGGAAAGGGGGACAACTTATATGCCTTTAATTCAAAAAGAGTGGATTAATAATAAAACCATTAATAATATTAAAAACATTATCCTCCCCTCCTTATCTATAAATATCAGACAAATTATAGAGAAAATAGATCCTAGGTATTTAAGTACTTTAGAGGAGATTCGGATTAGGGAAAATCGTCCCTTAATGGTTACTCTAAGTAACAGGGATTATCTTGTTAGACCTGATGGAAAACTGATTTCCAAAAATTCTGGGGCATATATGGTTACTAACCAGGACTCTTCTTCTATTCTCCAATTAATCAGTGACCACTCCATATATGCCATTGAAGAAGAACTGCGGAATGGCTATATAACTCTAAGGGGTGGTCATAGGGTGGGCTTCACCGGCAAGGGAGTTTTAGAAGGGGGAAATATTAAAACCTTAAAATATATATCCGGATTTAATTTTAGAATATCTAGGGAAATAAAGGGGGTGGCCAATAGGGTCCTTCCCTATATAACCGATGAAGGGGAAGTTCTCCATACCTTGATTATTTCCCCACCCCAATGTGGAAAAACCACCTTATTAAGGGACCTTATCAGGCAAATTAGTGATGGTAATACCTCCTTAGGTTTAAAGGGTCATAAGGTGGGGGTGGTGGATGAAAGATCTGAATTAGCAGGTTGTTATAAAGGTGTCCCCCAAAATGATATTGGAATTCGTACAGATGTTTTAGATGGCTGTCCTAAGGCAAGGGGAATGATTATGCTGATTCGGTCTATGTCCCCCCATGTTATTGCCACTGATGAGGTGGGGAGTAGTGAGGATATCTTTGCCATAGAGGAGGCACTAAATGCGGGGATAAAGATTATTACCACTGTCCATGGCAAAGACTTGGAGGAAATTTCCCGAAGGCCTTTATTGAAAGACTTAATAAATAATAGGATTTTTAAGAGAATAATTATTTTGAGTAATAGATTATCTACCGGAACCATAGAAAAAGTATTGGAAGGGGACAATTATAAGAATATTTTTTTTATTCCCTAATAATATTTAGGATAAGGGGAGGAAGTAATTGTATAAGTTTCTTGGAAATATGATAATTTTAATAGCCTCTACATCAATAGGCTTATTAACGGCATGGAAGTATAAGGTGAGGGTAGGGCAATTAAAGGAAATAAGGAGGTTGTTTCAACTTATTGAAACAGAAATATTTTATACTGCCACCCCTATTTTAGAGGTGCTTGAAAGGATATCTATTCAAGCTTCACCGCCTATTGCTAATATTTTCAAGGAAATAATAAGGGAAATCAAAAAAAGAGAGGGGAGGACCCTGGGAAAGATTTGGTCCACTGCCTTTGAAAAGGGCAGGGAATACACAGGTTTTACTAAGGAAGACCTGGTAGCCATAAATTATTTTGGAAATATCCTAGGGACTTCTGATCAGGAGAGCCAAATAAAAAATGGAAAGTTAGTCCAAAGCCAATTGGGCAAATTGGAAGAAGGGGCCCAAAAGGATTTTATTAGGAATGAGAAGTTATTTAAGAACTTAGGGATTCTTCTAGGTCTTACTATTGTAATCATATTATATTAAGATTTTCATGGAAAAGGGGAGTCGAGATGGATGTTGGTATGATATTTAAAATAGCCGGTATCGGTATTGTTGTGGCAGTACTAAACCAGGTTTTAAAAAAGACTGAAAGGGATGAAATGGCAACTATGGTTACTCTTACAGGTATTGTGGTGGTATTAATGATGGTTATTGAAATGATAGGCAGATTATTTGAATCAGTCAGAACTATATTTCAATTATATTAGGAGCATATAAAATGGAAATAATTCAAATTGTTTCAATAGGGCTTATTGCTGCAATCTTATCTATTATATTAAAAGAAGAACGACCGGAATTTTCTATGATAATTAGCCTTCTAGCAGGAACAATTATTTTTTTAATGATGATTAGTAAGGTCCAGGCTGTTTTACAAGTCTTTAGTAACCTATCATCTAAAATGAATATAGATGTTTTATATCTTACTACCATTTTTAAAATAATTGGCATTGCCTACATTACTGAATTTGGTGCCCAGGTTTGCAAGGATGCTGGGGAAGGCTCTATAGCCACTAAAATAGAATTTGGGGGGAAAATATTAATTATGATACTGTCCATCCCTATTCTAATGGCTTTGCTGGATTTAATAATAAATATTATACCTTAGGTGGAGAAGAAAATGAAAAAATTCCTCTTGGTACTTTTAATCCTTATCTTGCTTTTTCCCTCAGCGGTCTATGGACAGGAAGTAGATAGTGAAAACTTAAATACCGGGGAATTAGTAGATGAGATATTAAAAGAGGTGGATACCTATGACCTGGAAAATATAATAGGGGAAATAAATAATGAAATAGGTGACTACCTTCCAAAGATTAGTATTAAGGAACTTTTAGCTTCTATCAGTAAGGGAGAATTTAAAATTAGTATAAAGGGCTTTTTCATTGGAGTAGCCAGGTACTTACTTGATGAATTAATTAATAATTCCGGCCTCTTAGCTAGGATAATCCTTCTCTCCATCATGTGTGCAATTCTGCAAAATTTACAAAATGCCTTTGATAGCCAGGGCGTTGGAGAACTGGCATATAATATTATTTATTTTATAATTTTAGGGATTGCCATAAAGAGTTTTTCAACTGCTATTAAGATAGGAATGGATTCTATTGATACCATGGTAACCTTTATCCATGCTCTTTTACCTACTATTATTATTCTTCTAAGCTCTGTAGGTGCCTTAGTTTCTGCCGCCCTATTCCAACCTCTAATCACCTTAACTGTGGGTATGTTAAGCACCTTTGTTAAGAACTTTATCATACCCCTTATATTTTTAGGGTCTATTTTAAACCTTGTAAACTATATAAGTGAAAAAATCCAAATTTCCAAATTGGCGGGACTAATAAGGCAAATGGCAATTGTGTTATTGGGTTTTGTATTTACTGTCTTCTTAGGTGTTATGACTATCCAGGGAGTGGCAGCTTCTTCCTTTGATGGTGTTACTGCTAGGACTGCCAAGTATGCGGTGGATAATCTAGTACCTATTATAGGGGGGTTTTTATCAGATGCGGTGGATACTATTATAGGTTGTTCTTTAATAATTAAAAATGCTATAGGGGCAATAGGCTTGATTTTTTTATTTATAATTATACTTTTTCCCAGTATAAAAATCCTTGCTCTTATACTGATTTATAAACTATCAGGGGCTATTATTGAACCGGTAGCCAATGGAAGGATTGTGGATAGCTTAAATGGAATAGCAAATTCCCTTATTTTAGTCTTGGCAGCAGTTATTTCAGTGGCAATTATGTTTTTCATGGTTATAACAATTGTTATAGGTGTGGGAAATGTGACAATTATGATGAGGTAGGTGGTGGGAATGATTGAAAACCTTAGTTTTTGGGTGAAAAATATTATATATATTATCTTCTTTATTGTTTTTCTAGAAATTCTGTTACCAAATAATTCAATGAGAAAATATGTAAAGGTGGTGGCAGGACTTTTAGTAATGGTGGTTATATTATCTCCTCTTACAAAATTGATTAGTCGAGATTTTAATCTGGTAGATGTGATTGCCAAGAATATCATAGATATTGAACAAAAAGATTTTAAGGGTAAAAGTTCCCTCCTACAGGAAAAACAGGATAATTTAACTATAAAGGTCTATAAGGAAAGCATTCAAAAGCAAATCAAGGATAGGGTGGAAAATATAATAAAAGGTACAAATGCCATTGTTAGGGTGGAGGTTAATGAAGAATCTGAATCTGACGATTATGGTGGTATAAAGGAAGTGACCCTATTACTAGAACAGAGTAGGGAAGAAGGGGATAAGAAGGACTTAAACGGAGAGGAAGGTCTTGTAAAGAATATAGATCCTATTGAAAAGGTGGAAATAGGAAAGGTAGATAATGAGGAAAAGGATAGTACAAATCAAGATGTTTATAAAATTACAGATATTCAAAAAAGGGAAATAAAAGAATATCTTTTAGACTTCTATAATGTCCCTTCTGAGAATATATCTATTAATGAACAAATGAATAATAGGGAAAAGGGGGAGGGAAGTATTAATGACTAAAATAAAGGACTTATTAAACAAGATCCAAGGCGGAAATATAAATAGAAAAATACAAAATTTAATAATAATAGGTCTTCTTGGGATAGCCCTTGTATTAGCAGGTACATTTTTTTTCGATGGTGGTAAAGGTAAATCCACATCTAATGATAATCTTCCTAGTCAACTATCCCAAGTATTAGATTATGAAAGTAAAATAAAAAATCAATTAGAGGGGATATTGGAGACTATAGAAGGGGTAGGAAGGGTTGAGGTTATGCTTACTATAGCCAATGAAAGGGAAGTGGAAATAGCCTATAGCAAAACAGAGTCTCAAAACCTTACCCAGGAAAAGGATAACCAGGGTGGTCAAAGAATTACTGATCAAAATAATTCAGCGGAAACAGCAGTTATGGTTAATGAAAATGGTGGCTCCTCCCCCTTTGTTATTAGAGAGAATAGGCCGGAAATAAAGGGAGTTATGGTTGTTGCCGATGGTGCCCATGATCCTGCCATAAAATATCAATTAACTAAGGCGGTTCAGATAGCATTGGATTTGCCTTCCCATAAGGTGGTTATATATGGCAGGAAAAATTAAATTTTAAGGAGTGGTTTGTATGATGATAAAGAGAAAACCCTTTGTGATTATTTCATTGATTGTCCTATTGTTTGTAGTAGGTATTTTAAATTATAAATATGGAATCCAGGGTGATGATTTAGCAGGTGGCAATTCTATTGATAAGGATGGACCAATTAATTCTAAACTGGTGGAAAAGGAAAATGAAGAGGAGATAATGGCTGGAAGTAAAAGTATTTCTAAGGAGTTTTTTATAGAATATCGACTGGAAAGGGATAAGAACAGGAGTCAACATATAGGCTTATTGGAGAATATTGTTGTCAATAAGGAAACAGATAAGGATACCAGGGGGGAAGCACAAAATCAGATGATAAACCTGGTTAAATTAAGTGAAAAGGAAATGATAATTGAAAACTTAATTAGGGCAAAGGGCTTTAATGATGTTATAGTATTTATCCATGATGGATATGTTAATGCTATAGTGGATTCGGAAGATTTATCCCCCGGTGATGCGGCACAGATTCAGGATATAATATTTAAGGAAACAGGGGTATCATTGGATAAAATTAGCATAGCCACAACAAAATAATATTGTTAAAGATAGACCATTCTGTTATACTATTAATAGTTAACCAATGGGGGTGAACTTTTTGGATAAGGATAGTAAGCTGGAAAAAGTTGATAATAACGGGGTTGAAGATATGGAAACAGGTAATTTAAATATTTCTAACGAAGTAATTTCCACTATAGCAAATATTGCTGCCTCCGAAGTGGCTGGCGTTACAGCCCTTAGTAGTGGTATAGCAGATGGTATTGTGGAGAAGTTAGGTAAAAAGTCCCTCGGTAAGGGTATTAAGGTGGATACTAAAGATGGAGAAGTTAAGATTGATATCTTCCTAATAGTAAATTATGGAGTAAGAATACCTGATGTTGCCTGGGAGGTCCAGGAAAATGTTAAAAGGTCCATAGAGGCTATGGCAGGTTTAAAGGTTAGCCAGGTAAATATACATGTTCAAGGAGTTAATCTAGAAAAGGCTACACCTAAGAAAGACCAAATAGAAAATTAATAGTGGATAAAATGACTGGATTAACCCTCTGATTTAAATCAGGGGGTTTAATTAGCTTATAGTGTCATAGCTTTTTTATTATGGGATAAGATATTATAAAGAATTTTAGGAGGATATGGATGGATTTGAGTAGAAGAAGGCTTAGGGAGGTAATATTACAAACTATTTTTCAATTAGACTTCCACCAGGAAGAATTTGAGAAACATGCCCTGGATTATTTGGACAAGGAACTCATTTCTGAGGGGGACAAGGTTTATTCAAAAAACTTTATTGTAGGTTTTTTAAAGGAATTGGAAATAATAGATAGTAAAATAGAAGAAAATCTAAAGGGTTGGACTTTGGATAGGTTGAGTAAAATTGATTTGGCAATATTAAGGCTATCCTCTTATGAAATTATTTTTTTGGATGATATACCTAATAATGTATCTATAAATGAAGCTGTGGAACTGGCAAAGATATATTCTGATGAGGATTCAAGAAGATTTATTAATGGACTATTAGATTCTATATCCCAAGAAATTAAAAAAGAGGACTAGGAGGAGGAACTATGGAAGATAAGATTTTAGATGGTAAAGCTTTGGCTTTAAAAATAAGGGAAGATATAAAAAGCCAGGTTAATGATTTAAAGAAAAATCAGGGGATTACTCCCGGATTAGCAGTTGTCTTAGCAGGAAATGATCCTGCATCTATTTCATATGTTAATATGAAGGAAAAGGCATGTATAGAAGGGGGATTTTATTCTGAAGTACATAGGTTAAGTGAAAATACTAGTCAGTCCCAAATTCTATCCCTAATAGATGATTTAAATAATAATAAAAAAATCCATGGCATTCTGGTTCAGTTACCCTTACCTGGAAAGATTGATGAAAAAATAGTAAACCAAAGAATAGATCCTAAAAAGGATGTGGATGGTTTTAATCCTATAAATCTGGGTAAGCTCTTTTTAAAAACTCCCAGTTTTCTACCCTGTACTCCCAAGGGAATTATAAGGCTTTTAAAACATTATAAAATAGATATAGAAGGTAAACATGCTCTTATTATAGGGAGAAGTGATATAGTGGGTAAGCCCACAGCCACCTTACTCCTCCATGAAAATGCCACTGTAACCCTTTGTCATTCTAAAACTGAGGATTTATCCTCCCATACAAAAAAGGCAGATATTATTGTAGCTGCCCTGGGTAAGCCAAATTTTATAACTGGCAAAATGATAAAAGAGGGGGTTATTATCATAGATGCGGGAACCACAAAGGTTGGAAACAAACTTATTGGGGATGTGGATTTTCAAGATGTTTATGAAAAGGTAGGTAAAATCACCCCTGTTCCAGGTGGGGTTGGTCCTATGACCATTGCCATGTTACTGGAAAATACCTTAGAAGCGGTTTTGGTAAAATGAAGATAAAAACTTTCAGTGTGAGTCAAGTTAATGAATACATAAACAAACTCTTAAAAGGGGATATAATACTGGCTAATCTTCAGGTGGAAGGGGAAATATCTAATTTTAACCACCATAGTTCCGGTCATATGTATTTTTCTATAAAGGATGAAAGCAGCCGTATACGGTGTGTAATGTTTAGGGGACAGGCTAGGCTATTAAAGTTTTTACCGGAAGAGGGTATGAAGGTTCTTGTCAAGGGTTATGTATCCCTATATGAAAGGGATGGTCAATACCAACTATATATTCAAAATATGGAACCGGCAGGTATTGGAGCCCTATACTTTGCTTATGAACAACTAAAGGAGAGATTGGAAAAGGAAGGTTTATTCCACCAATCTAGTAAAAAGCCTCTACCCTTTTTACCGGAGAAAATTGGAGTGATCACTTCACCTACAGGGGCTGCCATTAGGGATATTATTTCAGTTATAAATCGAAGAAATCCCAATGTGGAAATTATCATATATCCTGTTTTAGTCCAAGGATTAGAATCTAAAGAACAAATTTCAGGGGCTATAGAATATTTAAATAAAAGCAAGGCTGTTGATGTTATTATTGTAGGTAGAGGGGGAGGGTCCATAGAAGAATTATGGTCCTTTAATGAGGAAGTAGTGGCTAGAAGTATTTTCTCATCAAAAATTCCTATTATTTCTGCCGTAGGTCATGAAACAGACTTTACCATATCAGATTTTGTTGCAGATATGCGGGCTGCCACCCCCTCTGCGGCAGCAGAATTAGTTATTCCTTCTTTAAGGGATTTAGAATACACCCTTTTATCTCTGGAAAAAAGAGGGGTACAGGCAATGGCAAATATTTTAGGGCAAAAAGAAAATAAACTTAAGCAATTATCTACCAGTCATGTATTTACAAAACCCTATGATTCTATAAATCAATATAAGCAGGAAATTGATTGGTTAAGGGAGAGAATGACTAAGGAAATAGAAAAGCTTTTAATGGTTCAAAGGGAAAAATATCAAGGCCTAACAAATAACCTATTGGGGGTAAGCCCAAATTCGGTTTTAAATAGGGGTTATTCTATTGTAAAGGATAAAAAGGATAATTTCATTTCAAGCATAGCTAAACTATCTAAGGGGGACCAGGTTCAAATTATTTTAAAAGACGGTCTAATTAAATGTATTATAGAAGATATTAAGGAAGGGGGAAGGGCAGATGACTAGTAAAAAGCAAAAGTCCTTTGAAGAGAATTTACAACGTTTAGAAGAAATTGTATCTAGCTTAGAAGAAGGGAATATTTCCTTGGAAAATTCCATTAATTTATTTGAAGAGGGTATGAAATTAACAAGGGCATGTAATGAAAAACTTGAATCCATTGAAAATAGAATTAATATTTTAATTAATGAGAACGGGAAGGTTAAGTCAGAAAAATTTACTATTTACGGAGCGGAAGAGAATGGAATTTAAAGATAGGCTAAACCAATACATAAATGAAATAGATAAGCATATAAAGGAGTTATTTCCAAAGGATAAGGATATTCCTAATAGAATAATCCAGGCAATGGATTATAGTGTTTTTGCAGGGGGTAAAAGATTACGACCTATATTATTAATAGAGGGGGCAAAGTCCGTAGGGGGTAATCTTAAAAGGGTAGTCCCCTTAGCATGTGCCTTAGAAATGATCCATACCTATTCATTAATTCATGATGACTTACCTGCCATGGATAATGATGATTTTCGACGGGGTAAACCTACTAACCATAGGGTATTTGGGGAAGGCATGGCGGTTCTTGCCGGTGATGGTCTTCTGAATTATTCCTATGAATTAATGATTAATAATATACCTGATCACATCATAGATATGAAAAACTATATAGGGGCAATGAAGGAAATAGCTAAGGCAGCAGGGGTTATGGGTATGATTGGTGGCCAGGTAAAGGATTTAGAATATGAGGGAAAGTCTATGGATATAAGTATCCTCCACTATATACATAATCATAAGACAGGTGCCCTAATCAGGGCAGCTATTAGGGCAGGGGCTCTTGCTTCAGGGGCTAATGAAAAGGAATTAACAGGTCTAACCATTTATGGGGAAAAATTAGGTCTTGCCTTTCAAATTGTAGATGATATATTGGATATTATTGGGGATGAAAATAAATTGGGAAAACCAATTGGTAGTGATAAAGATAATAATAAATTTACCTATCCATATATTTATGGTATTGATAAATCTAAGGAAATAGTGGACAGGCTATTATCTGAGGCAATTGAAGAGATTTCCATTTTCGGATCTAAGGCAGACTTTCTAAAGGAATTAGGAGTTTTTATTTGTAAAAGGGATTATTAGGGGAGGACGGAAACAATGAATTTTTTCAATGAATTAGTCCAAAATAAAGTATTGATTATAGCAATTATTGCATGGTTTGTGGCCCAAATATTAAAGGTTTTATTAAGTATCATTAAAAATAAAGAAATAGATTTTACCAGGTTTGTAGGATCTGGTGGCATGCCCAGTTCCCATTCATCTTTTAGTATGGCATTAACCACTTCTATTGGTAAGATATACGGGTGGAGTTCTCCCTTATTTGCTGTTTCTCTTTCCTTTTCTTTAATAGTAATGTATGATGCGGCAGGGGTAAGAAGGGCAGCAGGGAAGCAGGCAGAAATATTAAATAAAATTGTCCATGATATCCATTATAATAAAAAAATAACTGAGGAAAGATTAATAGAATTATTAGGTCATACTCCAGTTGAAGTTTTTATGGGTGCCCTACTAGGGATAATTATTGCAAATTTATTTCATTAAAATTAATAGTTGAATTTAGAATTAAAAAAAGAAGTTTTATTTATGTGGGGAGATTAAATGAAAAAGAGATTGGATCTTGTTTTATATGAAAAGGGTTTTACTGAAAGCAGGGAAAAGGCAAGGACAACAATTATGGCTGGTTTAGTCTATGTGGATGGAAAGCTCAGGGATAAGCCAGGGGAAAAAATCAATGAAGACCTAAAGATTGAAATCAAGGGTGATGATATAGCCTATGTAAGTAGAGGCGGATTAAAATTAGAAAAGGCTATTGAGGATTTTAGAATAGATGTTAAGATGAAGACCTTCTTAGATATAGGGGCTTCCACAGGGGGATTTACTGATTGTTTACTTCAAAGGGGTGCAAAAAAGGTCTATTCTATCGATGTGGGATATGGTCAACTGGCATGGAAGTTAAGGCAGGACCCTAGGGTGGTAGTTATGGAAAGGACTAATTTTAGATATTTAACTCATGAGGATATAGGTGAAATTGTAGATGCTGCCACCATTGATGTTTCCTTTATTTCTTTAGCATTGATTATAAAAAACCTATATAATTTATTAAATGAAAATGGTGAAATTATAGCATTAATTAAGCCCCAATTTGAAGCAGGCAGAGATAAGGTTGGTAAAAAGGGGGTTGTAAGGGACCCTAAAACCCATATTGAAGTTATTAATAAGGTAATTAAGGAATTAGACAAAGAGAAGTTTTTCATAAAAAACCTATCCTATTCACCTATAAAAGGTCCTGCAGGGAATATTGAATTTCTAGCATATTTCTCTAAAAAAATAAGTGAAAAGCTGGAGGATTCAGAAGATGAGATAGATAAAGTGGTAATAGAAGCTCATGAAATATTGAATAAGTAATATAAATAGTTTATAATTATGCAGGAATATACAGGATATTGTCGAATAAATAAATTAATTGGTGGTGGACATAGTGGATAAGGTTGGTATTATACCTAATATTACTAAAGAT
>CAYMVC010000028.1:0-6643 GCA_964393755.1 uncultured Eubacteriaceae bacterium
GCTTTTTTTCCACTCTGCCACCTCCAAGGCTACTAGTATACATTATAATCCTTTATACATATGTACAATTTTGCTATCTTTTGATACTAATTTACCCTTCTACTCTATATACCTATTCAATAATAAAAAAGTTTTCATTTCCATTTAAATAATTATATAAGAAGATATATTAGGGGTAAAATACAGTAAGGGATTTATTGACTAAAGCCTGTTTATATGATAGTATTTTTTTAGAAAGATTCTCATTTATCTCTTATATTAAGGATTTTAGGAGTTTTTCTATATGAAGGAGTGTTTTATCCAAGTGGAGGATTCGCCGTACCCTGAGCAATTTAATAAAAATAATAAATTAATAAGACATATATCTTTTGGTTTTCAAGAACCTTTTTTTATATGTCTTTTTTTGGTCTTTAAAATACTTTTAGGAGGTTATTCCCTTGTTCCCTAAGTCTATATTTTTTCCCTTACTCTTGCAATTGTTCCTAATCTTAATAAACGCTGTCTTTGCCAGTGCTGAAATATCCATTATTTCTATAAATGACAGTAAACTTGCTCTCCTTAATAAATCTGGAGATAAACGGGCTCAGCGCCTTTCTGAACTAACAGAACAGCCGGCTAGATTTCTTGCCACTATCCAAGTAGGAATCACCCTTGCGGGCTTTCTTGGAAGTGCTTTTGCTGCGGACAACTTTTCCGGTCTAATAGTAAATTGGCTTATAGGTATGGGTGTAAGTATGTCCCCTTCCACTCTAAATACAATAGTAGTAATATTGATAACCCTAATTCTGTCTTATTTTACCCTAGTCTTTGGGGAATTGGTGCCAAAGCAAATTGCTATGAGAAATGCAGAAAAACTTGCCCTTAACCTATCCGGTCTTATAAACTTTCTATCCAAGATTATTAGCCCAATCGTATGGTTTCTTATTAAATCTAGTAATGGTCTATTGAGATTAATGGGTATTGATCCGGATTCCAATCACGAAGAAATCACTGAGGAAGAAATTCGAATGATGGTGGATGTAGGCAGTGAGAAAGGTTCTATAAACTTAAGTGAAAAGGAAATGATTCATAATATCTTTGAATTTGATAATAAAGATGCGGAGGATGTTATGACCCATAGAACAGAAGTTTCCCTATTATGGTTAGATGAAACTGAAGAACAATGGGAAAAGACCATCCATGAAAGTAAACATACCTTCTATCCTATCTGTGATGAAAGTACCGATAATATAATAGGAGTGCTAAATACCAAGGATTATTTCCGAATAAAAGATAAAAATAGAGAAAATATTTTACAAAATGCTGTAAAGCCTCCTTACCTTGTACCTGAAACAGTCCGTACTGACCTCTTATTTCACAACATGAAGAAAAAACGTAATCACTTTGCCATTGTCTTAGATGAATATGGGGGAATGAACGGTATTATTACTATGAGTGACTTGTTAGAAGAAATTGTTGGGGACTTGGATGATGACGATTCTGTACCTTTAGAGCCTCCCCCCATTGAAAGGATAGATTCTAGAACCTGGAAGATACAGGGGACAGCGCCATTAAGATTAGTATCAGAACAATTGGGAGTAATTCTTCCCGATGAAGATTATGATACCTTTGGCGGCTTTGTATTTGGATTATTAGGGGCTATTCCAGAAGATGGATCTACGCCCCAGTTAGAAGTTTTGGGGATGACAATAAAGGTAACCCAGGTGAAAGAGCATAGATTAGGAAGGGCCATTGTTTACTTAGAACATAATAGTGGTGAAGATTAGGGGATAGACCACTAACCACTAACCACTTATTCCCTGACCTTTCCAGTAATATGCTCAATCACAACCTTTAGCACCTTTGTATTCTCCTTCATTCTTCCTATATAGGCCTTCCCCTCTTCCAGATAATCTAGGGAAAACTTATTTATAAATTCTTCTAATACCCTGTCCTTCTCTACCCCATCTTCCACCTCTATAATATTGCCAAATACTATTGCACTGGTATAATTGGTGGCAAATTCCTGGGGCTGTAATTGGGTTGGACCTATTACACAATAGGAAACCTTGTCATTACTTTTTATATTGTCTAGTTTTAGCCCTTTTTTGGCACAATGGAAGTAAATATTTTCTCCCATTAGGACATGATTTAGGGGTACTCCATAGGGATAGCCATTTTCACCAATAGAGGAAAGGACCCCATATTCACTGGTCCTTAACAATTCCATAGCTAATTCATTATCTAACCTTCTATCTTTTCTTCTTAATTCACTAAACATATCCTAATCCCCCTAATAGATAAAAAGACAGGGGGACTAGTTATCTAGAAAATAGCTCCCCTGTCGTTAAAAACTAAATATTTACTTCTGTAATATCTTCGTTACTAGCGGTGCTCTTAATCTGCTGGCATTTGGAAAATCTGATCCTAACAAGGGTTTTACATAGGAGTAAAAGTCATCAGTAACATTATTACCTGGTCCGTTAATAAATTCATCAGGCATAAGTCTAGTCTTTCCTCCAATATCCCGGACATCTTCCAAAACATAATCTACTGAGTAGTTTCCCCTTCTTTTTATAGTCACAGATCCATCTAAATTACCCCAAAGGGCAAATTGGGCTGCCTTTTCCCCTACTTCCCTTGCTTCTCTTTGATCCACATCAGATACATTTCCAGCAAAGGATCTTTGTAAGTATCCAAAGGTATCTGATCTTACCCTTTTAATATTCAATTTGTTTTTAATTTCATCAGCTAATAATTCTCCAAGGGCTCCTCCCCCAAGGTGGACATTTCCATGGGCATCTTTTTCCACATTTTCCACCAGCTTGGTAGCAATAGCAACTCCGTTTTCGTCTTGTACCCCCTCAGATACTGCAATTACACATCTTCCGTATTTATCATAAACATCCTTTACATCTTGAAGGAATTTATCAATGCTGAATGCCCTTTCCGGTACATATACTAAATGGGGTCCATCATCTGGGTAGATTCTACCAGCTGAAGCTGCTCCTGTTAAAAAACCTGCATGCCTACCCATTACAACTCCGATATATACTCCACCAAAGGACCTATTATCTAAATTCACTCCCATAAATGCCTGGGCAACAAATCTTGCTGCAGATCCATAGCCAGGAGTATGATCATTTAATACCAAATCATTATCTATAGTCTTAGGAATGTGTACTGCCCTAAAATCATAGTTTTCTTTTTGGGCATTATCTTTTACTATCCTAACTGTATCTGAAGAATCATTTCCCCCTATATAGAAGAAGTATCTAACATCATGGGCCTTTAAGACCTTAAATATTTCTGCACAATATGCATCATCCGGCTTTACTCTTGTGGAAAGCAGGGCTGCTGCCGGCGTTATTGCAATTTGTTCTAAGTTGTTAGAAGTTTCTTGACTTAAGTCTACAAAGTTTTCATTTACAATTCCCTCTACACCATTTAGTGCCCCGTATACCTTTGTAACCTGTGGAAATTTTCTTGATTCTAATATTGCACCTACTAGGGATTGGTTTATAACATGAGTGGGACCTCCACCCTGGGCAATAAGAACCTTACCTGATAAGCTCATAATCTACCTCCTATTTTTCTGTGTTTTATTTGTCCCAAAATCTAGAGTTAAATAAGCAGTGGGACAATTTGGTCCATGCAGGACAAATATGTTAATTATATTTTACCATATTTTAATAGGTTTTGCGATAGTATTATGATTTATTCAGATTGGTTGCCATCATCTATTTTCTAAGGTGATTTTACTTTCATTATCCTGTAGTAATTGTACTATTCCGTCAAGTTTGGTGCTTTGGCAATCTGGACAGCTACAATCCTCTTGGATATATCTTGGTTCTGTGTAAACTGAAACATTGCCTTCAAAGTTCCTTAGAATAACCTTATGGTCAGTTCGAGAAATAACATATTGGGGCATAACTGGTACCTTTCCTCCCCCACCTGGTGCATCTATAATATAATTAGGAACAGCAAAACCGGATGTATGCCCGATTAGCCCTTCCATAATCTCTATTCCCTTCCCAATGGAAGTCCTAAAATGTTCAATACCTAAGGATAGGTCACATTGATATAAATAATATGGTCGAACCCTCATTTTTACCAGGCCGTGCATTAATCTTTTCATCTTATGAAGGCAATCATTAACACCCCTTAAAAGAACAGTCTGGTTACCCAAGGGGATACCCCCATCTACCAAAATTCTACAAGCCTCTTGAGATTCAGGAGTTATTTCGTTTATATGGTTAAAATGAGTATTTATCCATATAGGATGGTAGCGTCTTAACATTTCTACTAAATCTGGTGTAATTCTTTGAGGTAAAACTACCGGAACCCTGGTTCCAATTCTAATAACTTCCACATGAGGAATGGCACTTAAGTTCTTAATTATATATTCCAACTTATCATCGGATACCATAAGGGCATCCCCGCCAGATAATAATACATCCCGAATTTTAGGGGTGTTTCTAATATAATCTAGACCCTTTTCAATTAATTCCATGCCTATAAAAGCATCCCTCTGTCCTGCAAATCGTCTACGGGTACAATGGCGACAATACATGGAACACTGATCGGTAATTAGAAAAAGTAACCTATCCGGATATCTATGGGTAATCCCTCTAACTGGTGAATCTTCATCTTCAAATAGTGGATCTTCCAGATCTGCCTTTCCCTTTATTAATTCTAATGAAGTGGGAACTGCTTGCTTACGGATGGGATCATCAGGATCATCAGCAACTATTAGGCTGGCATAATAGGGTGTAATTGCCATCCGTAGAGATTTTAAACATTCTTCAATTCCTCTTTCTTCCTGGGGTGTTAACTTAATAATTTTCCCTAATTGTTCTATGGTTGTGATTCTATTTCTTTCCTGCCATTTCCAATCATTCCATTGGTCCGGTGTAACATCCTTCCACAAAGATATTTTCTTATAATCCCTCAATAATATCCCTCCTTTATTATTACTATCAAACAAAGTCCAGCCTATGGCAACCTAATTATGACTGTAAGTTGTCAGTTTCGACAAAAAATTTGTATTTCCCGAATTCTGTCTATACCTAACTATACTTAATAAAGGTAGAAAAATTTTAGAAATACAAAGATGAGTTAATTAGTTTTAATTATGTAATTATATCATATATTCTTAGTCAATAAAATACTTTTTTTGTAAAAGTTTTATATCTATTTCCTTTTACTGACAAGTATGGGATTATCATAGTAGTAGGGGAGGGGCTCTGCCCCACCCTAGTTGGGACCTACATTTTTTCAGGTGCACTAATTCCTAATATCTTTAATACATTATATATTACCTGACGGGTAGAGGAAATTAGTAAAAGCCTAGCCTTCATTAATTCTCTATCATCCACCTTGACCCTACAAGCGTTATAAAAGCTGTGTAAAAGGGAGGCCAATTCTAAAACATACCGGGTTATCCGACTGGGTTCTAAATTCCGGGCTGCTATTTCTATTTCCCCCGGTAATTCTGCTAATTTATGCATTAAATCTAATTCCTGGTCCTCCTTTAACAAAGTTGGATCTGCCTGATTAATGTCTTCAGCTGAAATCCCCTCTTCTTCCATTTGTCGGATTATACTGCATATCCTGGCATGGGCATATTGGACATAAAAAACCGGGTTTTCGTTGGATTGTTTAAGAGCCAGGTCTAAATCAAAATCTAGATGGCTGTCAGAGGACCTTATATTGAAGAAGAAACGGGCCGCATCCTTACCCACTTCTTCCACCAGATCAGATAGGGTGATTGCCTTCCCCTTTCTCTTGGACATTCTGGCAATTTCCCCATTTCTAAAAAGCCTTACCAGCTGCATAATGATTACTTCTAGCCTTGAAGAATCTATGCCGACAGCATCCATAGCCCCCTTAAGTCTTGCAACATGACCATGATGGTCTGCCCCCCATATATTAATAGCTACATCAAAGTTTCGTGTTTTTAATTTATTGATATGATAGGCAATATCCACTGCAAAATAGGTGGGAAATCCATTGTTTCTAATTAGGACCTCATCCTTTTCTGCTCCGAATTTGGAAGCTCTAAACCAAAGGGCACCATCCTTTTCATAGGTGTTACCTTTTTCCTTTAATAGCTTTATGGTTTGGTCCAATATTGGACCATGGAGTTGATGTTCAGGGAACCAGACATCAAAGTTTATTCCATAATCCCCTAAATCCATTTTCAATTGGTTAATATTCTTTTCTAGGGCATAATCTATTAGTACCTTTCTACGGGTATCAGCATCTACATTCAGATAGGAGTCTCCATGTATTTCAATAAAGTCCCTTGCATGTTGGCTTATATCTTCCCCCTCATATCCACCCTCTGGTATGTTACCATCTTTCCCATGTAGTTGTAAGTATCTAGCCTCTAGGGACTGTCCAAATTTATCTATTTGATTACCAGCATCATTAATGTAAAACTCCTTTGTAACCTGGTAGCCTGCCATTTGCAATATGGATGCTAGGGAATCTCCTAGGGCACCACCCCTGCCATTTCCCATATGCATAGGACCGGTGGGGTTTGCACTTACAAATTCTAAATTTATTCTTTTGCCTTGACCTAAATCAACAGATCCATAAGACTCCTTTTTCAAATTTATATCTTTTAATACATCATATAACCAGCTATTATTTAATCTAA